>CAMZAY010000161.1 GCA_947304365.1 uncultured Clostridia bacterium
GACGATTATGATTACGAAGAGGACGAGCCCGAAAAGGCCTCCGGCATAGTGCCCTTCCTTACCGGCCTGTTCAAGGGCAAGGGCAAAAAGGAAAAGAAGGCCGAGAAGTACGAGTACCGCGAAGAGGAAGATTACGACGATTTCGAGGACGAGTACGACGTTCCTTCCCGCAAGGGCGGCAGGAAAAAGGGCGGCTTTGACGTCAACAAGGCCATCAAGATCGCCGCTGTCGTCGCGCTGGTCGCTCTTATCGCGCTTGCCGCCGTGCTGATCGGCACCAAGGCGAAGGGCTGCTCCAAGGCGGCGAAGGTCCCCACAGTTGAGAAGAACCCGAATGAGGATTCCTATTACGTGACCGTCTACGCCAAGGAAGGCAAGACCCTTATCTATGAGACTGCCGACGGTACCAGGAAGGAAGTCACCGTTCCCGGCAAGGGCTACGTCAAGTTCAACGTGCCCGTGCTGAGCCTGCTCCCCACCGAGCCTGTCGACGGCGCCGTTTATGAAGCGACGCCCAAGGTGTTCATCAAGAACGACGACGGGACCGAGACCAGGATCGAGAATATCGGCTCCATAATGCTCGACGTTCCCGCCCTCAGCGTTACGCTCGACAATGCGGATACCATCGTTTCGGAGGACGGCTCCGCCGTTATCTCCGGGCGCGTCGATCCCGTTACCAGCAAGGTCACCGTAAACGGCGACGCGGTCGTCGTAAACAACGACGGCAGCTTCTCCTACACCGTGCTGTTCGAGGAAGAGGGCGAGCATACCGTTGAGATCGAAGCGAAGCATCCCGGCCGCCAGATCTACCGCCACAGCGTGAACGTCAGCGTCACCGCGCCCGCGCAGATCACCGGCCTTATCCAGCTGCCCTGGGAGTATGGCGACAACGCTTACTCGCAGCGCGTCGTCTTCTCCACGACCGTCATTGAGCTGCGCGGCAAGGTCCCCGCAGGCTCCACCCTCACTGCCGAGTGCGCTTCCACCAAAGCCACCATCACCCAGCCCACCGTCGATTCCGAGGGCAATTTCAAAATGACCGTCAATATGACCGTCGCGGGCGACTTCATCGTAAAGCTCACCTGCACCGATCCGGAGGGTCATGTCGAGGAGCGTGAGGCGCACGTGCAGAGGCAGCCCAACATGGCCGAGTACGCGACCGCAAATCATCTCCTCAGCGGCACGATCACCGAGATAATCCAGGAGGGCGACTTCTATCTTGCCAAGCTCCAGCGCGCGGACGGCACCATCGTGATAATCGAGTACCATCCGCATTACGGCTCCGCCACCCAGCTCGAGGTCGGCAAGACCTATTCGAAGATGTACGACCGCGAGCCCCAAGCCAATGCGAACGGCGAGCTTGAGTCCTACATCTGGTTCATCAACGGCTGACGACCGATACGCACCTGACCGGGAGGCGATCCCTCCCTGTCTTTGTTTATAAAACCGATTGTCAGCTTTTGTCTGATATGCTATAATCATACCGAAAGATACAACGGAGGACGAATACATGAGCATTTACGTATTGAAGATTATCGCCTGCATAGCGATGCTCGTCGATCACACGGCCTACGTGTTCGAGCCGCAGCTCACCTCGGTCAGCCCGTGGCTGTACATAGGCTGCCGCATGTTCGGAAGGCTGGCCTTCCCCATTTTCGCTTTCTGTATTGCGGAGGGGACGACCCATACCTCCTCCCCCAAGAGGTATCTGAGGCGCATGTTCCTTTTCGCGCTCGCCGCCCAGATACCCTTCTCGCTGATGCTGATCGCTTCGTTCACGGTGCTCGGTCAGCAGGTCGCGCTCTACCGTTCGTTCTCGGTAATGGTCACGCTGTTCCTGGGGCTTGCCGCCTGCCTTTCCATACACAACGGCAAGCACTTCGGCGCGGCGCTCGCAATCGCGGCCGCCTGGATAATCGATAAGACCGTCGGCATGGACTACGGGCTCCTGGGCGTGCTGTTCATAATCGGCCTGTATCTCGCGCGGCAGAACAAGGGCAAGCGCCTGCTCGTCGCCCTCGTATTCATCGCCTGCTTCTACTTCGCCTCGCTCAAGGCGTTTGCAAAGACGCTGATCACCACGGGCCGCTTCAGGCTTATGACGGGCGTGCTCTACGCGGCGGCGATGGCGGTATCCGCGTTTATAATGCTGTTCTACAACAAGAAGCCCGGAAGGCGCTCCGGCCTTCTGTTCTACGTGTTTTACCCCACCCACATGCTAATGCTGTGGCTGATCTGGTTTTTTATCAAGGTATTCTGATCCTTATTTAGAGGCGTTTTTATGAAGTTTTCCCCGCTTTTCAGCGGTTCGTCCGGCAACTGCTCCCTCGTTTCCGCGGGCGGTACGGACGTGCTAATCGACGCGGGCATGCCCGGTAAAATGATAATCGGCGCGCTCGGCGACGTCGGCGCGGATCCCGCGAAGCTCTCTGCGATAGTCGTCACGCACGAGCATTCGGATCACATCAAGTCCATCGGAGTGCTCTCCCGCAAATACGATATCCCCGTTTACGCAAACGAGGGGACCTGGCGCGCCATGAGCCCGCTTATAGGCGACGTCGCAATGAAGAACATACGCACGTTCATAACCGGGCAGAATTTCTATATCGGCAATATAGACGTGACGCCGTTCCCCTTAAGCCATGACGCGGCGGAGCCCGTGGGGTATTCCTTCTTTCACAAGGGGTCGCGCCTCGTTTACATGACGGACACCGGCTATGTGCCCGAGGCCATGCGTGAGACTGCCGCCGGCGCGGGGCTTTTGTTCCTTGAATCGAACCACGACGTCGATATGCTGAAGAGCGGCCCCTATCCCTACATATTAAAAAAGCGCATACTTTCGGACAAGGGGCATCTTTCAAACGCCGCCGCGGGCGAGCTCATAAAGAAGCTCTACCCCACCGGCGTGCGCCGCGTGATACTCGCACATTTGAGCCGTGAGAACAATACGGAGGAGATCGCCCGCTCCACGGTGCGCGCCGTTCTTTCGGAGAGCGGCATTACCGAAAAGGATCTGTTCCTCGAGGTCGCCCACAGGGACCGCGTGACCGGCGTATTCGAGATCTGACGGCAGTCAATGATCCGGCTTTTCAGCCGGGAAAGGGCTTTTTACCGAAAGCAAAGGACAATTCGGCTTATGAAACTCAACCATAAGGCTTCGCTTCTGTTTCTGATCAGCTTCGTGCTGTTATAATTGAACGTTTATTCAGGTCTTGCCGAATTCGGCGTAATTAAATAATTATTCGGGAGTGTATCCAAAATGCAATTGAAGACCAAAGCTTCACTTTTGTTTCTGATAAGCTGCGTATTGTTTTTTTCGATCTCGTTCATCATCGCGATACCGTATCAGCTGTTCGGGCTTTCGGAAAACCTGCTGTTCTTTTTGAACGCGGCCTTCGTTTCGATCCCCGCGTTCCTGATCCCGTCCGTCGTTTTCAGGCGCGTGAACCGCTTCCCCCTGTTCAAGGCGCCGAAGTTCTGGCAGATAGCCCTTGCGGTGGTGATAGGCGTCGGCTGCATCAATATGAATCAGTCGCTCTCCTATTTCAACGGGGCGATATTCTATAACGTGGATATCAGCGCCAATTCCACCACGGCGGATACCGTAAAGGATCTCAGCCT
>CAMZAY010000162.1 GCA_947304365.1 uncultured Clostridia bacterium
GAACTCGCTCGTTTCGGAAGCGAACTCATCATTAAGCTCGGGCAGCTCCTCATAGGAGAGCTCGTGCAGCTTTACTTTGAACACGGCGGGCTTGCCCTTAAGATGCTCCGCATGATAATCCTCGGGGAAGGAGACGTTAACGTCGCGCTCCTCGCCGATAGTCATGCCTACCATCTGCTCCTCAAAGCCGGGGATGAACTGATGGGAGCCGATGACCATGGAATACTTCTCGGCAGTGCCGCCCTCGAACTGCTCGCCGTCAACAAAGCCGGCAAAGTCGAACACGGCGGTGTCGCCGAGCTGAAGGGGACGGTCGTCCACGGAGACCATGCGGGCCTGCTCGTGACGGCGCTTATCAAGCTCCGCTCCGATCATTTCATCGGTTACATTATACTCCTGCATGGGGACTTCTATACCCTTGTAGGCGCCGAGCTCGCAGGACGGCTCGAGGACGATTTCGGCCTCGATCTCACAGCCTTCGGTCTCGGAATAGCTGATAACGGAATACTCGGGCTGGAGAGCGGGCAGTATCTTCTGCTCCGCGGCAGCGTCGAAGCAAGCCTTTTCAACGGCCATATCAAGTTCTTTATCCCAGAAGGCGGCGTCGCCGTACTGCTTTTCGATCATCTTGCGGGGCGCCTTGCCGTTGCGGAAGCCGGGCATGGCGTACTTGGAGCCGATGCGATGATACGCGGCGTTGAGAGCCTTGACGTAATCCTCGGCGGGGAGTTTGAAGGTCAGCTTGACCTTACCGGGTTCGATAGTGGTGATTTCAGACATATATTCCTCCGTAATTGGGCGAAGGCCCTATTTTTGATTATTTATTGCGAAGGCCGATAAAAGCCCCGTATTAGATTATTTTATCATATTTTTATTGTCTTGTAAACAAGAAAACTCCGTTTTTAACAATATATGCGGCATTTGCGGTCATAATATGGTTAAATTGGAGGTTCACAAAAGGCGTAAAACATGATAAAATAAAATGTAACGCAAAAACGGATCACAGGACAGGTTCGGTCAATCGACCGGGAAAGGCCGCACGGCGGAATAAAGGTTAAATCAAAATGATCCTGCTCGATATCATCGAAAAGAAAAGGGACGGTCTCGAACTCACCGGGGAAGAGATCGGCAGTATAGTCGGCGCATTCGTTTCGGGAGAGCTTTCCGACGCGCAGATGTCCGCATGGATGATGGCTGTCTGCTGCCGCGGGATGACAGAAAGAGAGATCTCCGATCTTACTCTTGCCATGATGAACTCCGGCGGCAAGGCGGATCTTTCCGACCTGCCCGGCATCAAGGTCGACAAGCACTCCACCGGCGGCGTGGGGGATACCACCACGCTCGTCGTTGCTCCTCTCGTCGCGGCGTGCGGCGGTACGGTCGCCAAAATGAGCGGCCGCGGCCTCGCCCATTCCGGCGGCACGCTCGACAAGCTCGAATCCGTACCCGGCGTTTGCGTCGAGCAAACTATGGAGAAGTTTAAGAGCATAGTGATGGATATCGGCGTCTGCGTGATCGGGCAATCCGGCGATCTCGTCCCCGCGGATAAAAAGATGTACGCGCTGCGCGACGTTACGGGAACGGTAAAAAGCATACCGCTTATCGCCTCAAGCATTATGAGCAAGAAGCTTGCTGCCGGCGCGGACGCGATCGTGCTCGACGTAAAAACGGGGAACGGCGCATTTATGACCACGCTCGACGATTCCCGCAAGCTTGCGCGCGAAATGGTCAAGATCGGCAGCAATCTCGGCAGAAAGACCGTCGCGCTCATAACCGATATGAACCGTCCGCTCGGCATGGCAATAGGCAACGGCCTTGAAATGAAAGAAGCGATCGAGGTATTGACGGGCAAGGTGCCGCTCACCGATCCGCTCGTAAAGGTATGCATGCAGCTCGGCGCGAATATGCTCATGCTTTCGGGCCTCGCCGATTCCTACGACGATGCTAAGGAAAGCCTTACGGCGGCGCTGCTTTCCGGGCAGGGCTTCATAAAGCTTCGCTCCATGCTTGAAGCTATGGGCGGCGACGTGAATTACGTCGACGAACCCGAATTGCTAGTACAGGCGTCGAGGATCGTGCCCGTATGCGCCGAAAAGAACGGCTACATCGGCTCGATCGACGCGAGGAAGCTCGGCGTTGCCGCTGCGCTTCTCGGCGCGGGACGGTTCAGGAAGGACGACGTTATCGATCCCGCAGTAGGCATACTCATGAACAAGCGCTACGGCGACTGGGTTTCCGACAAGGAACCCTTCGCGTATATGTACGTCAACAAGGAAGACAATCTCGAGGAAGCGAGATCCATGCTCGTTTCCGCCGTCGAGATGACCGCGGAAGCTCCCGCAGAACTGCCGCTCATCTACGACGTGATCAAATAAACAAAAGGATCGCAAACTTTGAAAACATCTGATTTTTACTATGACCTGCCCCAGGAGCTCATAGCGCAGTCGCCCGCGGAAAAGCGCGA
Organism: uncultured Clostridia bacterium; assembly: GCA_947304365.1. Lineage (GTDB taxonomy): Bacteria > Bacillota > Clostridia > Christensenellales > CAG-138 > UBA3857. The sequence continues at coordinate 2,465 of CAMZAY010000162.1, forward strand.
TATGTCCAGGCTCCTTGTTTATGACAGAAAGACGAAAACGATCGAGGACCGTGTTTTTCACGATATCATCGAATACTTAAAGCCCGGCGACGTGCTCGTCAGGAACGTTACAAAGGTCATACCCGCAAGGCTGTATGCCACGCGGGAGGAGACCGGCGGGGCAATGGAGTTTTTGCTTTTGAGGCGTATAAACGAGACCGATTGGGAATGCCTCGTCAAGCCCGGAAGGAAAGCCCGCCCGGGCAGGACTTTTAAAGTCAACGACGAGCTGTCCGTTACCGTGCTCGAGTCGCTTGAAGACGGCAACCGCATCGTAAGGCTCAATTACGAAGGCATTTTCGAGGAAGTGCTCGACCGTGCGGGCGAGATGCCGCTGCCGCCCTACATCACCAAAAAGCTCGAGGACAAGTCCCGCTATCAGACCGTTTACGCAAGGGACACCGGCTCGGCGGCCGCTCCTACCGCAGGGCTTCATTTTACGCCCGAGCTTCTTGAAGCCATAAAGGCAAAGGGCGTCATAATAGCGGACGTGCTGCTTCACGTCGGTTTGGGCACGTTCCGTCCTGTTTCGGCGGAAAACGTTGAGGACCATCATATGCACTCCGAATACTACGTCGTTACGGAGGACGCCGCCAATACGATCAACGCCGCGCGAAAGGCGGGGGGAAGGATCGTTTCAGTCGGGACCACGGGCTGCCGCACGCTTGAGAGCGCTTCCGACGAAAACGGCGTCGTACACGCGGGGAGCGGGTGGACAAGCATATTCATCACGCCCGGCTACAAATTCAAGGCGGTCGACGCGCTCATCACCAATTTTCATCTGCCAGAATCGACGCTTTTGATGCTTATAAGCGCTTTCTCCTCCCGCGAGGAGGTAATGCGGATCTACAAGCTCGCCGTTGAAGAACGATACCGTTTCTTCTCCTTCGGCGACGCCACACTGTTTTTATAAGGGGTTTTCAGCGATATGATACAGTCACCCGTTACATATGAGCTCAAAAAGACCTGCGCCCAGACCGGGGCGAGGCTCGGCATACTGCACACCCCCCACGGCGATATCGAAACGCCTACGTTCATGTGCGTCGGCACCCAGGCGACCGTAAAGGCGATACTGCCGAAGGACCTTGAGGAAATCGGCGCAGGGATCGTGCTTTCA
>CAMZAY010000163.1 GCA_947304365.1 uncultured Clostridia bacterium
TTGGCATGGATAGGCATCATTTTAGCGGCGGCGGGCTTCGTCGTACTCGCGTTTTCTATCAGGTGGAACGTTCATTTCCTCATACCCGTCGGTATGATACTCGCGTCATTCCTCATACTGCTCCTTGTCCGGCGCATGCCCGATAAGGATCTCCCAAAGGATCCCAAGGAGGATGATGGCAATGAAAAATAAGGCGAAAAAGCCCGGACTTATCAGGCGTTTCGCAGGCTATTACAGGGCGCATCTCCCGCTGTTTGCGCTCGATATGTTCTGCGCGCTTTTGATCTCCGGCGTGGACGTCGTTTATCCGCTCCTTTCAAGAAAGGCGCTCGATGCGTACATCTCTCCCGGCGCGGCGAATCTCAAGCCCTTCCTCGTGATCGTGGGCGTCAGCATCGCCATGCATATCCTTCGTGCCGTCTGCAGCTACATAGTCACCTATTACGGGCACGTGCTCGGCGTTTATATCGAGGCGGATATGCGCCGCGACGTGTTTTCGCATCTTCAAAAGCTTGGCTTCAGCTTTTACGATAAGTCGCGCACGGGCAAACTCATGGCAAGGTGCACCACCGATCTCTTCGACGTGGTGGAGCTTGCCCATCACGGCCCGGAGGACATATTCATCTCCGTGCTCACGTTCTTAGGCTCGTTCATAGCGATGCTCACCATCAACCCGCTCCTCGCGGTCGTGCTCATTGCGACGGTCCCCGTGATGCTCGCCTTCGTAATGTATTTGAGGAAGCGCCTGCATCTGACCTCCCGCAAGGTGAAGGAGAGCGTCGCCGTGATCAATTCCGCTATCGAATCGGCGATCTCCGGCGCGAGGGTGGCGAAGGCGTTCACCAACGAGGATTACGAGGTCGAAAAATTCGAGCGCGGCAACGATAATTACATCCGCGCGAAGGGCAAGAATTACAAGGCGATGGGGCAGTTTATGTCCGGCATGGAGTTCTTCACCTCTATTTTGAGGGTGATCGTGCTCGCCGTGGCGGGGCTTATGATAATACTCGACAGGGGCAATATGACCCTTAAGGTGCTCACCGTGTTCCTGCTTTACGTTTCGTCTTTCACCACCCCGATACGAAAGCTCGCCATGTTCATGGAGCAGTACACCGCCGGTATGGCGGGCTTCTCCCGCTTTACCGAGATAATGGATACCGAGCCGGAGATCGTCGACAAGCCCGGCGCGGAGGAGCTTACCTCCGTAAAGGGCGACATAGTGTTCGACAACGTCGCATTCTCCTATGACGGCGGCAGGAAGGTGCTCGAAAACATCAGCCTCACTATACCGCACGGCAGCACGGTAGCGCTCGTCGGCCCCTCCGGCGGCGGCAAGACGACGCTCTGCCACCTGATACCGCGCTTTTACGACGTGACGGAGGGCGTTATTACGGTCGACGGGCGCGATATAAGGGACGTGACGCTAAGGTCGCTCCGCGGCAATATCGGCATCGTGCAGCAGGACGTGTTCCTGTTCGCCGCTTCGGTAAAGGACAATATCCGCTACGGGCGGCTCGACGCCTCGGATGAAGAAATTATCGCCGCGGCGAAGGCGGCGGAGATACACGACGATATAATGCGCATGCCCGACGGGTACGATACCATCGTCGGCGAAAGGGGCATAACCCTTTCCGGCGGGCAGAAGCAGCGCGTTTCCATCGCAAGGATATTCCTCAAGAACCCGCCGATACTGATACTCGACGAGGCGACCAGCGCGCTCGACTATGCGACGGAGGCAAAGATCACCTGCGCGCTCGAACGCCTTTCCGAGGGCAGGACGACGCTCATCATAGCGCATAGGCTCTCCACGGTTCGCAACGCCGACGAGATAATGGTCATCGACGATACCGGCATACTGGAGCGCGGCTCACATGAAGAGCTGATCGCGCTGAACGGCGCGTATAAGCTCCTGCACGACGCGCAGAACCTTCTTTACGGCGCAAATTGAAAGGAGAAGCTCCATGCAGCACGAGATACAGAACCCGGCGCCCCTTCTGAATGACGACGGCTCGCTTTACGAGGCGGGGTATGCGAAATACCCGATACTCGTTTACGACCGCTCCCAGATAAAGGCGGGCAGGCTCCGCATAAAGGAATGGGATTATTACCTGATCCAGAACGACAGGTACGCCGTGGCGCTCACCTGCGACGACAATTCCTACATGTCCTCGGAATACGGCGACGCGGTCTATTCAAGCAGGCGGGTGAAGCTCTCCTTCACGCATGAGGACGGAGCGAGGCGGCTCAAGGTCGTTTTCAAGCGAGTCCTCAAGAAGCAGGACTTCGAGTGCGACTTCGTACTGACCGACGAGCCGAGGGATTCGATGGTCATTGCGACGCCCTTTGAAAAGGACAAAAAAGCCTTTTACTATAACCAAAAGATAATCGCCATGCGCGCCTCGGGCACGGTGTGGCACAACGGCAAAAAGTATAAATTCACGCCCGGGAATTCCTTCGGTCTTCTCGATTGGGGCAGGGGCGTGTGGACCTACGACAACACCTGGTACTGGAGCGCCGCGCAGGGCACGGTGAACGGGAAAAGGTTCGGCTTCAACCTGGGCTACGGCTTCGGCGACACCTCCGCCGCGAGCGAGAATATGCTCTTTACGGACGGCGCCGCGCACAAGCTGGAGCAGGTCAGATTCGAGATCCCGCTCGATGAAAAGGGCAAGGAAAGATACACCGATCCGTGGCGGTTCACCTCGTCGGACGGGCGGCTGGAGCTTGATTTCGTCCCCATCATCGACAGGAAGAACAAGACTTCCCTCGGCATTATAATGAGCGATCAGCATCAGGTGTTCGGGCGTTTTTCCGGAAAGGTCATACTCGACGGCGGGGAGGAGCTTGTTATCGAAAACCTCCTCGGCTTTGCCGAAAAAGTCCGCAACAAATGGTAAAAAAACTGCTTTACATACAGAAAAAAAGGAGCTTAAATTATGGAAAAACTGCTTACGGAACTCAAGAACGTCATCTCGATCGACAGCCCCACCGGCTTTACGAAGAAAGCCGCGGACTATACGGTCGAACGGCTTAAGGCGCTCGGCTTCTCGCCCGAGAAGACCAACAAGGGCTGCGTGCTCTGCTGCCTCGGCGGAGAGGGAGATCCCGTCGTGTTCTCCGCTCACCTCGACACGCTCGGCGGCATGGTCGCGGAGATCAAGGGCAACGGCAGGCTGCGCCTGACTCGCATCGGCGGCATGAACGCCAACAATGCCGAGTGCGAGAACGCCAGGGTCTATACCAGGGACGGGCGCATATACGAGGGCTGCCTGCAGATGAACGACCCGAGCGTGCACGTCAACGGCGATTATTCCAAGCAGGAGCGCAATTGGGATTCGATGGAGCTCGTGCTGGACGAGCCCGTCCGTTCCGGTGCCCAGACCGCCGCTCTCGGCATTGCCACGGGCGATTACGTCTGCTTCGATCCGCGCTTCCGCATAACCGAAAAAGGCTATATAAAGAGCCGCTTTTTGGATGATAAGCTCTCCGTTGCGATACTTCTCGACTATGCGAGGCGCATAAAGGAGGAGGGCATTGCATTAAAGCGCAAGGTCTATATCTACATCACCGTTTTCGAGGAGGTCGG
>CAMZAY010000164.1 GCA_947304365.1 uncultured Clostridia bacterium
TGCGGGTGCACTGCGCGGCGGTGAACTTATAGGCGCCGTGGCTGGTGCCGATGGCTATGGCGAGGGAGTCGCAGCCCGTCTTGGTGACGAACTCCTCCACCTCTTCGGGCCTGGTGTAGGAGGAATCCTCCGCCTTGACCTTGACCTCGTCCTCAACGCCGGCGAGAGTGCCGAGCTCCGCCTCGACGACTACGCCGTGATCGTGGGCGTATTCGACGACCTTGCGGGTGATCTCGATATTCTCGGCAAAGGGCTTCGAGGAAGCGTCGATCATTACGGAGGTAAAGCCGCCGTCGATACAGCTCTTACAGAGCTCGAACGAATCGCCGTGATCGAGGTGGAGAACGATGGGAAGCCCCGTCTCGATAACTGCGGCCTCTACCAGCTTTATAAGATAGGTGTGGTTGGCATAAGCGCGTGCGCCCTTCGAAACCTGCAGTATGAGGGGAGCGTTAAGCTCGGCCGCGGCCTCGGTTATGCCCTGGACGATCTCCATGTTGTTGACGTTGAACGCGCCGATCGCGTATCCGCCGTCGTATGCTTTTTTGAACATCTCGGTGCTTGTTACAAGAGCCATTAGTCCATTCCTCCGTATCATTTGATAATAATAGGGATCAACCCGCTTATATTATAAACCAGTTTTTGTCCGTTTGCAACAGGAAAGCGCTTTTTTATTCCCCGGGCAGTTTCCCGAAGATCGCCTTGTAATATCCACTGCCGACGCGGAGCCGCCTCGGGTGCATGGCGTATTCCGATTCGGCGGCTGGCTCGCGCCGGACGTATACCCCGTCCCTGTAATAGACGCGGTAGGTCATGTATCTTGCCCCCGTCATGGCGGGGTTATCCTCCACGCAGGCGTATTTCGGCAGCGACTCGTCAAGCTCGTATTCGTCCTCGGCGGGCGGTACGGTCTCGATAAGCTCGGTCTCTATCGCAACGGTCAGGTCCGTCTTCGGCACGCCCCATATCTCACAGATGAGCTTTGAGCCTTCCTCGTCCGCCCACGCGAAGACGTAGATATCCGCGCCGGTGTCGTTCTTGAATTTGAGATCGAACGAGCCAGTGTCGATCGTCGCGTCCCTGCCGGGCTCCGCATAGGCGACGGGGCGCGAGTGGCATTGGCGCTCGATTATGGGAAGATCCGCAAGGAGCGCCGCGTTGAAGAGCGTCGTCGAAAGCTGGCACACTCCCCCGCCCGGCTGATCGACGGTATCCGCGCCGCGCTCCGTCAAGCCGGGGGCCGGACGCCAGCCGAGCTCCTTCGTCCTGGGCCCAAGCGCCTCGTTAACGGAAAAAACGGCGTAGACGGGGACGACGCTCCCGTTCACCTTTTCCGCCGCCTTCACTATGTTGAAGACCCTGTTGGGCGCAGAAAGCGCGCCCTCCGCGAACGAGGTCTCGAAGCGGCCCAGCATGACGGGGAGCTTCGGCTCGTCCTCCCCGCAGGGAAGCTCCTCCATCGGCGCGGTGATCTCCGTCTCGCCGGAAGAGATAAGGCGTACGCATTCCTCCGTATCGAGACGCGACCCGCTCCTGCCCGGAACTATGCTGAACCTGTCCCCGTCCGGACGGAACGAAGCGTCGAACGCGACGCGGGCGGGCTCCGGCTCGGTCACGGTATCGCGGGCGATATCGGCAAGGCAGAGCCTTATGCGGTATGCCGAGAACGACAGCGCTATCGCGTGCTCTCCCCCGCCGCGGGCCTCTTTGAGCGCCTCGTCGATATCGGCGACGGCCTTGAGCCTTTCGCCGGAGAACGTGACCGGCTCGGCTTGTCCATCCGGGAAGACGATCCTGACGGAATACGCCTTCACCGTTTCATGCATTGTTTTGTCGAGCGCGCGGCGCGCCTCCGCCTCGGTCATGCCACTTATCGAAACGCCGTTGACGCTCGTCCCCTCGGGATAACGCCTTTCCCTGCCCGTGAAGCCCGTCCGCTTTGCGAGCGCCGCGGTAACGCTGCCCGCCGCGAGAACAAACGCGATCGAGGCGAGCACTATGAACAGCGCGCTAAGCCTGCCCTTTTCCGATTTCCATTTGCCGAATCTTGCCATATCGATCTCCTCGCTTTCATACCTTGCTCAAGTACATTTATATTCGCGGCGGACGGAAAATATGCTTTGGGCGCATCCCTTCGGGAAATATTTTGTTTTCAAATCGGGCGGCGGATGGTATAATTAGAAAAACGATCTGCGGGGTGACGAAATGCTTGCCGAAAAAAGATTCATGGAGGAGGCGCTCATGGAGGCGGAGCTCGCGTATAAAAACGGCGAGACGCCCGTCGGAGCCGTCGTCGTAAGGGACGGCGAGATAGTCTCCCGCGCGCACAACCGCACGGAGGAGCTAAAGGATCCCTCCGCCCATGCGGAGCTTTTGGCGCTCGCCGCCGCATCGGAGAAACTCGGCGACCGCTCTTTGAGCGGCTGCGTGCTTTACGTCACAATGGAGCCCTGCCCCATGTGCGCGGGCGCGTGCCTCAATTTCCGCATCGGCGCGGTGGTCTACGGCGCGTACGATAAGCGCGCGGGCGCTTTCGGCTCCGTTTCGGATCTGGGGAGCGGCGCCTTCGGGCAGCGCGTCACGGCAGTCGGCGGCGTAATGCGTGAGGAATGCGCGAGACTGCTAAACGATTTTTTCAGGGAGAGACGCCAAAATGGAGCTGAATGAATACAGGCGTCCGCTGCCTATGTCAAGGGCGGAGCTCAGGGAGGTGTTCGGGACGGATACCCCCGATTTCGTCATAGTCTCGGGCGACGCATACGTGGATAACCCCTCCTTCGGCACTGCGATAATAGGGCGAGTGCTCGCCTCCCGCGGGTATTCCGTCGGCGTGATCGCCCAGCCCGATTGGAAAAGCGCCGAGGGTTTCAAGGTCTTCGGGCGCCCCAGATACGCCTTCATGGTGAATTCCGGCAATATGGACTCGATGGTGAATCATTACACGAGTTCCAAGAAGCGCCGTTCGACGGACAATTACTCCCCCGGCGGAAAAATGGGGCTGCGCCCCGACAGAGCGGTGACGGTCTACTCGAACCGCATCAGGGAGGCATACGGGAGCGTGCCCGTCGTCATAGGCGGCATTGAGGCGAGCCTCAGGCGCTTCGCCCATTACGATTACTGGGACGACAGGGTGAGAAGGAGCGTGCTCGTCGATTCCGGCGCGGACATACTCTCCTACGGCATGGGCGAAAGGCAGACCGTCGAGATAGCCGACGCGCTCGCTTCGGGCCTTGACGTCAGGGATATCACCTATATCGCGGGGACCTGCTATATGACGGGCTCGCTCGAGAACGTTTACGATTACGACGAGATAGAGAGCTTCGAGGCGGTCTCGACGGATAAAAAGGCGTACTGCCGCGCGTTCATTAAGCAGTATGAGGAGCAGGACGCCATTTCGGGACGCCGCCTCGTGCAGAAGCACGGGAGCCGCTGGCTCGTCGCCAATCCCCCGGCGGCGCCGCTTACCACGCAGGAGCTCGACGACGTTTACGAGCTGCCCTATACGAGGAAGCCGCATCCCTCCTATAAGGAGCATATACCCGCGCTCGACGAGGTGGAATTCTCCCTCGTTTCCACGCGCG
>CAMZAY010000165.1 GCA_947304365.1 uncultured Clostridia bacterium
AAGACCGACCAGCGGATCGACCTTGCCCTTGATCGCGGCCTCGGTGAGGACGCGGGTCGTCTCCTGGAAGGAGGCGGCGGACAGGAACGAATCGGTCGCGAGGGCGGACTTGGTGATGCCGAGGAGCTTGCGCTTCGCAACGGCGGGAGTGCCGCCGAGCTCGACGATGCGCTCGTTCTCGGACTCGAAGCGGAAGATATCCACTATCTCGCCGGGTAAGAGATCGGTATCGCCGGACTCCTCTACCTGTACCTTCCTGAGCATCTGGCGGATGATGACCTCGATATGCTTATCGCTGATCTCAACGCCCTGCAGACGGTAGACGGACTGGACCTCGCGGAGCATGTACGCCTGAACGCCCTTAACGCCCTTTATCTTCAGTATGTCGTGCGGGTTGACGGAGCCCTCTGTAAGCTCGTCGCCTGCTTCGACGACGTCGCCGTCGTGCACCTTCAGCTTGGAGCCGAAGGGGATCAGGTACTTTTCGACCTCCTGCTCGTCGTTGGAGATGACGGCCTCGGTCTTCTTGCCGTCGTTCTTGAGCTGGACGGTACCGTTGATCTCGGTGATTACGGCAAGGCCCTTGGGCTTGCGCGCCTCGAAGATCTCCTCTACGCGGGGAAGACCCTGTGTGATATCCTCGCTCGTTGCGATACCGCCGGCGTGGAACGTACGCATGGTGAGCTGCGTACCGGGCTCGCCGATCGCCTGCGCGGCGATGATGCCGACTGCCTCGCCGATATCGACGGTCTTGCCGGTGGTGAGGTTGGCGCCGTAGCACTTGGTGCAGACGCCGTGCTCGCAGCGGCAGGTGAAGACGGTGCGGATCTCGACCTCGGTGATGCCCGCGGCGATGATCTTATCCCTGATCTCATAGGTTATCATCTCGTTGCCGCCGACGATGAGCTCGCCGGTCTCGGGATGATAGATGGGGTTGACGGTGTAGCGGCCGAGGATCCTGTCGCCAAGGGGCTCGATGGGCTTTTCGCCCTCGCCTATCTGGCGGACCTTCATGCCGCGGACGGGCTCGTTCCTTTCGGCGAAGCAATCCTGCTCGCGCACGATGACGTTATGGGAAACGTCAACAAGGCGGCGGGTCAGATAACCGGAGTCCGCGGTACGCAGCGCGGTATCGGCAAGACCCTTGCGCGCGCCGTGGGAGGAGATGAAGAACTCCAGAACGGAGAGGCCTTCACGGAAGTTCGCACGGATAGGCACCTCGATCGTCTGACCGGAGGGATCCGCCATAAGGCCGCGCATACCGGCAAGCTGACGGATCTGAGCGGTGGAGCCGCGGGCGCCGGAATTCGCCATCATGTAGATGGGATTGATGGGGGAAAGCTTTCTCATAAGGGCGTCGGTGACTTCGCCGGTGGTCTTTTCCCACTCGGCTATGACGCGCTTACGGCGATCCTCCCTGGAGAGGAGACCGTCACGATAGAGCTCGTCGATCTCGGCGCAGGCGCTGTCCGCATTGGCGAGCAGCTCCTTCTTCTCTTCGGGAACGGTTATATCCTGGAAGCCGACGGTGATGCCGCCCCTGGTGGAGTAGGAGAAGCCGAGCTTCTTGACCCTGTCGAGCACCTGGCTGGTGATCGTGGGGCCGTGCTTGCGGTAGCAGTAATCGACGATCTTGCCGATATCCTTCTTGACGACGAGCTTATCCACCTCGAGCTTGAACATATCGTCCACAGTGCTGCGGCTCTTAACGAAGCCGAGATCCTGAGGCAGCGCGTTGTTGAATATCAGACGGCCGATGCTGGTCTTGATGACCTTCCTGTACTTCTCGCCCTCGAACTCACGCTCGACGCGGATCTTGACGAGCGCGTGGAGCGACAGCGAGCCGGTCTGGTACGCCATGAGCGCTTCCTCCTCGGAGGAGAACGCCCTGCCCTCGCCCAGATGGATGCGGCGGAGCGTGGGGTTCATCATGAAGGCGACGATATCCTCGCCCGCGTAACCCACGCAGGACGCCTCCGCAACGAGCTCGGTGACCTTATTGCCGAGCGCTTCCTCATAATCGGGAGCGGCAAAGAGGGCGGTGAGCTCCTCATCGGAGAATGCGGCGTTGACGGCCTTGTTGACGTTGACCTCGCCCGCCTCGGAATGCTTCATGAGCATTTCGGCAACGGACTTGCGGGTCCACTCATTGAGCTCGTCGGAACGGAGCGTAAGGTAGTAGCAGCCCATGACCATGTCCTGGGTGGGACATACGACGGGTTTGCCGTCCTGGGGCTTCAAAATATTGTTGGCGGCGAGCATAAGGAACCTCGCCTCCGCCTGCGCCTCTACGGAAAGGGGCACGTGGACCGCCATCTGGTCGCCGTCGAAGTCCGCGTTGTACGCGGTGCAGGCGAGCGGATGGAGCTTGAGCGCGCGGCCCTCGACAAGAACGGGCTCGAAAGCCTGGATGCCGAGGCGGTGCAGCGTGGGAGCGCGGTTCAGGAGCACGGGATGATCCTTGATAACGCCTTCGAGCACGTCCCAAACCTCGGGACGGACCCTCTCGACCATGCGCTTGGCGGACTTGATGTTGTGCGCGTAGCCCTTCTCGGTAAGCTTCTTCATTACGAAGGGCTTGAAGAGCTCGAGCGCCATCTCCTTGGGAAGACCGCACTGGTACATCTTGAGGTCGGGACCGACGACGATAACGGAACGGCCGGAATAGTCGACGCGCTTGCCGAGGAGGTTCTGACGGAACCTGCCCTGCTTGCCGCGGAGCATATCGGAAAGGCTCTTCAGGGGCCTGTTGCCGGGGCCGGTGACGGCGCGCCCGCGGCGGCCGTTATCGATAAGGGCGTCGACCGCTTCCTGGAGCATGCGCTTCTCGTTCCTGACGATGATGTCGGGAGCGCGGAGCTCGAGCAGCCTCTTTAAGCGGTTGTTCCTGTTGATGACGCGGCGGTAAAGATCGTTAAGGTCGCTCGTCGCGAACCTGCCGCCGTCCAGCTGGACCATCGGGCGAAGATCCGGCGGAATGACGGGGATAACGTCCATGATTATCCACTCGGGCTTATTGCCGCTCTTTATGAACGCCTCGACTACTTCAAGACGCTTTATGGCGTTGGTGCGCTTCTGACCGGAGGAATTGTCGACCTCCTCGCGAAGCTCCTTCTCGAGCTTTTCGAGGTCGATCTGCTTCAAAAGCTCCTTGATCGCCTCCGCGCCCATGCCGGCACGGAAGGCCTTGGGACCGTACTCAGCCTGCGCGTCGCGGTACTCCTTATCGGTCAAAAGCTGCTTGTGCTGGAAGGTGGTCTTTCCGGGATCGGTAACGACGAAGGACGCGAAGTAGAGTATCCTCTCAAGATCCTTCGGGTTCATGTCCAGCAGCATCTTCATGCGGCAGGGGATCCCCTTGAAATACCAGATATGGGACACGGGAGCGGCAAGCTCTATATGGCCCATACGCTCGCGGCGGACCTTGGCGCGGGTGACTTCAACGCCGCACTTTTCGCAGACGACGCCCTTGTAGCGGATGCGCTTATACCTGCCGCAATGGCACTCCCAATCCTTGGTCGGCCCGAAGATCCTTTCGCAGAAAAGACCGTCG
>CAMZAY010000166.1 GCA_947304365.1 uncultured Clostridia bacterium
CCCCTTCCCCAGCATTTCCAGCATCAGAGGAGCCATAGCAAAGCTGCAGGCAGACCTTGATTCCGCGGATAAATCTTATAAAGATTTTGAAGAAAAGCGCGGCAAGACCGCGGCAAAGCTGACGGAAGTAAAAGAAAAACTAGCGGAAGCGGAGAAAAAACAGCAGGATAAGAAAAGAATAAAGGACGAAGCAGACGTAGCGTATCAGGTGGCGGCGCAGAAAGCGGACTCGCTGAAACGCATGGAAGAGCTTTTCGAGGGCTATTCGCGCGCAACGCGCTTCGTTATGGACGAGGCGAAAAAAGGCGCGCTGAAAGGCGTTTACGCTCCGGTGTCGCAGCTCATCTCCGTGCCGGAAAAATACGTTACGGCGATAGAATGCACGCTCGGCTCCGCTCTGCAGAACATAATCGTGGAAGACGAGGCGGCGGCAAAAGCGGCTATGTACGCGCTGAAAGACGCCGGCGCCGGACGCACGACGTTCCTTCCCGTCGCGACGGTCAAGCCGTCGTATCTGTCGCAGGATACAGACCGGCTCAAAAAGACGCGCGGATTTATAGGCGTAGCGTCCGACCTGGTAAAGACGGACAAAAAATTTGAAGATATATGCAAAAACCTCCTCGGCAGGACGGCGATATTCGATAACATAGACAACGCCGTATCGTGCGCGAGAGAATTCGAATATAAAATAAGGATAACAACGCTTGACGGCCAGCAGATAAACGCCGGCGGCTCGTTCACGGGCGGCTCCGGCATAAAGGACAGCGGCATACTGTCCCGCGGACGCGAGATAGAATCGCTTACCGCGGCTATGAAAAAGCACAAAGCGGAATCTGAGCAGGCGGAAAAAGAACTTCAAGAGCTTGAAAAACAGATACAGGCGTATAGCCTTGAATCGGACAATCTCACCGCGGAGGACGGCATAATAGCCGCGCTTCAGAACGAGGCGGGCGCGTCCGTAAAAGTGGCGCAGGCGCGTCTTGACGAAGCGTACGCGAGAGCCGGCGAGACGGAGGCGGAAAAGCTCGGCATAACCGAAAAAGCCGAAGCGCGCCGCAAAAAGCGCGAAGAGGACGCTGCGCGTCTTGAAGAACTCAGTCAACAGCTAAAACAGTACGGCGAAAAGAGCGCGGAGCTCGACGCCGCCATGAACGGATACAACGCACGACAGCAGTCTCTGCGCACCGCGCTTGAAGACGCGAGGATAAAAGCGGCGGAGAACGCGCGCGGCACGGCGGCGTATCAGGCGTCGCTGTCCGAGGGCGAAAACACCTGCGCCGTGCTCCGGCAGAGCATAGACGCGTCAAACGAAAGGCTTGAAAGCTACAGGACAAAGCTGGCGGAAAACGCGAAAAAATCCGGTCAGACCACCACGGACCTCTCCGCGTACGAGCAGCGCATAAAAGAGCTTGAAGCACAGATCAGAGAGCTTTCCGGAAAAGTGGTGCAGACGGAGGGCAAATACAACACGTCCCTCAACTCGGAGCGCGAGAAATCGGAGCAGAAACAGCAGCTGATCGAGAAAAAAGTCCAGGCGGAGGCAAAGCTTGAAAACGCCGAAGCCGAGCGTGAGAAGCTGAAAGGCGTGCTTGAGGAAAACTACGAGCTTTCGTATTCGCAGGCAAAGGAAAAAGCCGTTGAATACGGCTGCCCGGAAGTTACCGAAAGCACGAGGCCGGAGCTTTTCCGCCGTCAGACGGAGCTGCGCGGAAGGATACGCGCGCTCGGTCACGTAAACGTTTCCGCTATTGAAGAATATCAGGAAGTCAAAAAACAGCACGACGAGCTTACGGCGCAGATCGCCGATCTTACGAAATCCGAAACCGACCTGCTTGAGATAATAGAAAAGCTTGATAACGAGATGAAGACCGGCTTCGTCACCGCGTTTGAAAACATAAACATACATTTCGGTCAGGTGTTCAGACGCCTGTTCGGCGGCGGTACGGCGGAGCTCGTGCTCCGCGAGCCGGACAACGTGCTTGAATCAGGTATCGACATAAACGTCGCGCCTCCCGGAAAGATAATAAAGAGTTTGTCTTTGCTGTCCGGCGGCGAGCAGTCCTTCGTGGCTATCGCCATATATCTGGCGCTGCTTGAGGTCAACCCCACGCCGTTTATAATGCTTGACGAGATAGAGGCGGCGCTTGACGAGGTGAACGTGGACCGTTTCGCGCAGTATATCAAAGAAACGCAGGACAAAACGCAGTTCATACTCATAACTCACAGACGCGGCACCATGGAGATAGCGGAAAAACTGTACGGCGTCACCATGCCGACGAAAGGCATAACGAAAGTTCTGTCGCTTGACATAAATGAAATAGAAGAAAAGTTAGGAAAGCTGGAATAATACAATGGGATTTTTTGACAAGTTAAAGCAGGGATTAAAGAAAACGAAAGACGCGCTTTTCGGCAAGGTGCACGACCTTTTCATATCAATGAGAAAAGTGGACGAGGACCTGCTTGAAGAGCTTGAAGAGATACTCATAACGAGCGACGTGGGCGTTGAGACGACGGAAAAGATAATTGCAAAGCTCCGCCGCCGCATACAGGAAAACAGAATCACCGAAAGCGAGGACGCGTACAACGCTTTAAAAGACGTTATATCCGAGATGATAGACGACGGGGAGCCGCTGGATCTGTCAACAAAGCCCGCCGTGGTGCTCGTTATAGGCGTGAACGGCGTGGGCAAGACGACGTCTATCGCGAAAATAGCGTATTATCTTAAAGGCCAGGGCAAAAAAGTCATGCTCGCCGCCGCGGACACTTTCCGCGCCGCCGCGATAGATCAGCTCGGCATCTGGGCGGACCGCATAGGCGTTGATATGATAAAGCACGACGAGGGTTCAGATCCCGCATCCGTGGTTTACGACGCGGCAGCCGCCGCAAAAGCGAGAGGCGCGGACGTGCTTATAATAGACCCCGCGGGCAGGCTCCACACCAAGAAAAACTTACTGGAACGCCGGGCCAGCCCGCAGTTATCCCGGCGAACGAGTTCAGCAACCCGGCGGACATCACCGGTCTTGTGCTTACGAAGCTTGCCGGCACGGCGAAGGGCGGTATAGTAATATCCGTAAAAGACGAGCTCGGCATACCCGTAAAATTCATAGGCGTGGGCGAAAAAGCCGACGATATGCAGCCGTTTGTCGCGGCAGACTTTATAAACGCACTTTTTGAATAATGAAATTCGTACTTGCATCAAACAATAAAAAGAAAATAACCGAGCTGCGCGCAATACTCTCTTCCCTTCTGCCCGAATGTGAAGTTATGTCTTTAAAAGAAGCGGGTATAGAGGGCGATATAGAAGAAAACGGCGCGACGTTTGAAGAAAATTCGATAATAAAAGCGTCCGTGCCGGCAAAGCTCGGGTATACAGGCATAGCGGACGATTCGGGTCTGTGCGTGGACGCGCTTGACGGTGCGCCGGGCATATATTCGGCAAGATATTCCGGCGGCGGCGATCAGGCGAATATTGAAAAACTGCTGAAAGAGCTTGACCCGGTGCCGGAGCAGCAAAGAACGGCGAAATTCGTCTGCGTTATGAG
>CAMZAY010000167.1 GCA_947304365.1 uncultured Clostridia bacterium
GCAGTGCTTTGCCGAGCGCGATTGCTTTTTGATTACTTCCTTATCACTATCCGGCCTTTGCTCCGCTGTTTTTTTATGTATCGTCATTCTCCCTTCGCTTCGTGCACCTCGACCTTGGGTAGGGGGGTCTTTATGCCGTTTTGGGCAAGCGCGAGTTTGCCGTCCTTGAGCAGGGCGTAGTACAGATCCCAATACTCCGTCGTAAGGCACCAGACCCTTACCTGGTATTTGGCGCAGCCCTCGCCGAAGGAATCGAAACGCACCTCGACGGGCATATTCGGCAGGCGGTTTTTTTCGGCTTCCGCCATTTCGGTGAGTACGGCGACGACCTTTTCGGAATCCTCGTCCGGCTCGGTCTTGAAGATATGGTCGACGCGCCTCGTGTCGTAATGGGTGCTGTTGACCATTGTCGTGTTCGAGAGCCCCGCGTTCGGCAGAACCACGCGGCGGTTGTCGATCGTCCGGAGCGTCGTGCAGAATATGCCGATCTCCTCGACCATGCCCTCGTACCCGTTCGCGCTGATGTAATCGCCCACGTGGAAGGGCTTGAATATGATCAGCATAAGTCCTCCGGCAAGGTTCGAAAGGCTCCCCTGCAGGGCAAGACCTATCGCCACGCCGCAGCTTGCGATAACGGCGATGATCGACGCCATCGGCACGCCCATTATGGCGATGACGGTGACGAGCACCAGCGCGTAAAGTATGACCTTCAGCGTGCTCGTTACAAAGCCGCGGATATCCTTATCTATCTTTTTCACCCAGCGCGACTTGTTGATGAGCTTCATTATGATCCGAACGAGCCAGCAGCCTATTATCAGCACGGCTATCGCGCCGATCAGCTTAAGGCCGTAATTCACGCAGAATTCGCTCAGTATCGTCAAAAGATGCGAGACCCTTTCGGAGCCCTCGGCGGTCAAAAATACAGGCATGATATTCCTCCCGATCCGTTATTGGGCTCATTATACCACATTCCGGCTTGAATCATCAAGCGTAAAGCTGTATAATCGCGGTATGGAACACATTTACGTAAGCCCGAGCGGGGACGGGCACAGGAACCTCGCAGCAGACGAATTCATACTCGAAAAGTACCGCCGCGGCGAAATGACCGGCGTTACGCTGTATTTTTACGTCAATTCGAACGCGGTGATAATCGGCAGGAACCAGAACGCCTGGCGCGAGTGCGCGCTCGAAAGGATGAAGGCGGAGGGCGTGCAGCTTGTAAGAAGACACACCGGCGGGGGAGCCGTTTATCACGACTGCGGCAACCTCAATTTCTCTTTCATTACGGACGAAAAGCATTACGACAAGGCGCGCTTCACAGGGATAGTGCTTTCCGCAATGCGGTCCCTGGGGATCGAAGCGGAGGCGAACGGCAGGAACGACCTCACCGTGGACGGCTTCAAATTCTCCGGCTGCGCGTACGCGCTCCGCGGCGTCGCACGCGGCATGCACGGCACGCTGCTCGTTTCCGCCGATATGGAAAAGCTCTCCAGATACCTCGTGCCTTCTCAAAAAAAGCTCGCCGCAAAGGGGATAACGAGCGTCCGTTCGCGCGTCAAAAACCTTTCGGAGCTCAAGCCCCTCGATACGGAAACGGTCATGCAGGCGGTCATTAACGCGTTCAAGGCGGAATTCGGCGAATGCGCGCCGCTTTCGTTCACACCGGAGGAAGAGGGGGAGATCGCCCGCCAAACGGAGAGGCAGGCGTCGTGGGAATGGCTCCTCGGAGAGACGCCCGTATTCGATTACAAGGTGGAGGAGAGGTTCTCGTTCGGCGAGCTCCAGCTCCTGCTTAAAGTGAAAAAAGGCTATATCTCGTCTGTAAAAACCTACACCGACTCGCTTGACGAAAGCCTGCCCGAGCGGCTCGAAAAGGCGCTCGTCGGCATTTGCTTCGGAACGAGCGAGCTGATAGAGGCGCTCATGAGCGGCGGCGCGGAGGAGGGGGAGATAGCGAAGTATCTCCTCGAACGGAGGGAAAACACGATGGACGATAAAACGGAAAAGCTGATCGAAGGCGCAAGGCGCGCTTTGCACGAAATGCCCGAGCTTTCGGGCGAGGAACGCTCGACGCAGGCGTTCATAAAGGAGTTTCTGAAGGAGCATACGTCCCTTCGTACGGTCGACCGAGGCGCGTGGCTCTACGCCGCGCATGACGAGGGCGCGGAAAAGACGGTCGTCGTCCGCGCGGATCACGACGCGGTTCCCGCCTCCACAGGGGCAAAGCATCTCTGCGGGCACGACGGGCACACCGCCGCGCTGCTCGGGCTGGCGCTCCTGATCGAAGGGAAAAAGCTCGGCAAAAACGTCATGCTCCTGTTCCAGCATGCCGAGGAAAACGGCGCGGGCGCGGCGGAATGCTGTGAAATATTCTCGGACGAACGGCTGACAAGGGCGAACGCCCGCGTGATCGGCTGTCACAATATCCCGGGGGAGCCGATGGGTATGGCGCTCCTTCGGGAAGGCACGTTCGCGTGCGCCTCATGCGGCGCGGATATCACGCTGAAAGGGAGCCCGACGCACGCCGCATACCCCGAAAACGGAACGAATCCCACCGCGGCGGCGGCGCGGCTCGCGCTTGAGATACCGGATATCGCCGCCGGTATCGGGAAAAAATACGGCTGTATGGCGCTCGCGACCATAGTAGGCATGAGAACGGGGGAGAGAGCCTTCGGAGTTGCGGCTTCGGACGCGAGCCTGTGGGTGACGCTCCGCGCGGAAAAGGCGGAGGCGTTCGAAGAGCTCAACGCTCGCGTGGACGAAGCGGTGAAGAAATATGCCTCGGACGAACGGCTGAATTATTCGGTCGAACGGCTGGACATATTCCCGTCCACGGAGAACGATCCCGTCCTTCTCGAGGACGTCGAAACGGCGCTCAAGGAAAGCGGCGCTGCGTATAAATACCTTGCCGAGCCCTTACGCTGGTCGGAAGATTTCGGACATTACGGCGCGTTCGCACCCGCCTGCTTCTTCGGCGTCGGCTCGGGCAAGGATACCGCCCCCCTGCATACGGAAGGGTACGAATACCCCGATCGTCTCGCGCCCGTTACGGCGGAGTTGCTTCTTAATATAATAAAAGGGGTTTGAACGGAAGTTTACAGGAAGCATCCCTCATCCACCAACGGCTTGCGCCGTCGGTCCCCTGCCCCGGGGCGGACCTTGCCGCCCGTTCATTGACTTTTTGACCATTCACCGGATGGTCAAAATTGCCTTCGGCAACCGTCAATGAACCCCAAGGGAAGGCTGAAAAACTTTCGGGCAAAGCGAGCTGCACACAAGTTATTAGGACGCACGTTAAGCGAGCAAAGCGAGCGAAAGCCCACGTGGCCGAAAAATGTTTTTTTCGAGCCGAGTGGGCGTGACGCGGTGCGATAACCGCGTAACCACGATCACGCAAGTCCGAGGAACCGCTCCTGCGAGATATATCCGAGTATGAATACACGATGCATCGTTAGTGTAACAAAGTCGGGAAGCCCAAGATAATCGGAAGCATCCCTCATCCACCGCTCGTTCCTCGCGGTCCCCCTTCCCCCAAGGG
>CAMZAY010000168.1 GCA_947304365.1 uncultured Clostridia bacterium
TGCTCGCCGCCAACGGCGAAGATCCCGAGTCGCTCAATCTCGAAATGCCCACCGCCTCCGTTCAGCAGGAGGAAACGTATAACTCCAACGAGGATATCATCAGCTCGATGGACGTTAACGACATCAAGTTCGGATACTGCAGTGAACTGTTTATTATCCATATCCACGACGACGTAACCGAGGAAGACATCGATCGCTTCCGCGACAAGCTCTGCAGGCTCGGCGACAGCGTCGTAGTCGTTCATGATACAGGCATCATCAAGGTCCACGCACATTCGAACGCACCGGGCAAGGTAATCCAGTACGCACTCATGCTGGGCGAGATCGATAAGCTCAAGGTCGACAACATGCGCGAGCAGAACCGTCAGATCAAGGAGAAGCGTCAGCGCGAGCAGAAGGAGCAGGCGGTCGTCGCCGTCAGCGCGGGCGTCGGTCTGGAAGAGGATCTTATGAGCCTCGGCGTCAACTGGATAATCTCCGGCGGGCAGACTATGAACCCCAGCATCGACGTTATCGCTCAGGCGATAAAGAAGGTCAATGCCAAAAACGTATTCGTGCTCCCCAACAACTCGAATATCATCATGGCGGCCCAGCAAGCGGCCGAGGTCTCGGAATGCAGCGTGATCGTGCTTCCCACAAAGACCGTTATGCAGGGCATCTCCGCGATGACCGGCTTCAATCCGGACGCTTCCGTTGAGGAGAACCGCGAAGCCATGCTCGAATGCATAGACAACGTTATTTCCGGTTCCGTGACTTACGCCGTGCGCGATACCTCTTACGAGGGGAATACGATCCATACCGGCGATATCATAGGCCTTATCGACAACAAGATTCGCGAGGTCGGGAACGACGTAGCCCTCTGCACCGAGAAGCTTATTAGAAAGATAATCGATCTTAAGGACGACTGCGGATTCGTCTCGATCTACTGGGGCGAAGGCGCGGACGAATCGAAAGCGCACGCGCTTGTCGAAATGCTCGAGCCCGATTTCCCGGATATCGAGTTCATGGTAAGAAAAGGCGGACAGCCGCTCTACTACTACTTTATTTCAGCCGAATAATGAAACTTGACGACAGATTGACTGACATAAAAGGAATCGGTCCCAAGCGAGCCGAGGCTCTCGGACGCTTGGGGCTGTTTTCAATACGCGATATCCTTTATTTTTCCCCGCGTGAGCATTTCGATCTGAGGCAGGCGAAAAGCATATCCTCGCTCGTTCACGGTGAATACGCCATAGTAAAAATAGAGGAGATCGATAAGCCGAAGGTCGCCTACCCGATGATAATGGGCAGGCGCACTTCGCTCGTTTCGGTCAATATTTCAGACGGCACAGGCAGACTGCGCCTTACCTGGTTCAATCAGCCGTATATAAGAACTTCCATCCCCGATTCGCCCTGCGGCTTTGTGCACGGCAGGGTCGATCTATCACACGGCGCCGTAATGGTAAACGGCGCGTTCACCGCTTCGCCTCCCGGGATGCTGCCCGTTTATCCGCTTACCCGCGGGCTCGGTCAGGGCTCGATGCGCTCCTCCGTTAAAGCCGTACTCAATGAGATGGCCGGCTCGTATGAGGAGACGCTGCCGGAGAGCATAATCAAAGATCATTCTCTCTGCCGCATTGGATTTGCGATAGAGAATATCCATTTTCCCGTTTCGCCCGAAACGCTCGCCTTGGCAAAAAGAAGGCTCTCCTTTGAGAATGCGCTCAGCTTTACTCTGCTGCTTGAATCGCTCCGGGAAAGGACTTCCCGCTCGAAGGGCGTCTCCTTTAATACCGAGGGCGCCGCGGACGCATTTTTGAAACTACTCCCCTACCGCCCCACGAACGGACAGCTCAAGATAATGGGCGAGATCGAAAAGGATATGCGTTCCTCCCTTCCGATGAACCGGCTCATTCAGGGCGACGTGGGATCGGGCAAGACCATGCTCGCGTTCTATGCGATGTTCATTGCCGCGGGAAGCGGTTATCAGGCTGCGCTGATGGCTCCGACCGGCATACTTGCCGAGCAGCATTACAAAAAGCTTAGCTCGCTTTTCGGCGAAAGAGCGGCGCTGCTTACCGGCAGTATGAAAAAATCCGAGCAGAACGCCGTGCTCGAGAGGATCGCAAAGGGCGAGGTATCATACATCGTCGGTACGCAGTCTTTAATCGAACAGGGAGTGGCGTTCAAGGATCTCGGCATAGTAATAACGGACGAACAGCACCGTTTCGGCGTCCGTCAGAGGGCGATACTCGGCAGCAAGGGATTCTCCCCCGATGTGCTCATAATGAGCGCAACGCCCATACCGCGCACGCTTTCGCTGATACTCTACGGCGACCTTGACGTTTCAAGGCTCACAGAGCTGCCCGGCGGCAGAAAGCCCGTCGCAACGAGATACGTCCCGCCGGAGAAGCGTTCCGATATGTACCGCTATATCGAAAAGGAGATCACCTCGCGCGGAATACAGGCGTTCGTAGTCTGTCCGATGATCGAGGACAGCGAGGAGCTTCCCGATACCTGTTCCGCCGAATCCGTTTATAAGGAGCTTAAGGACAAGCTTTCCGTCCGAACGGAGCTGCTTCACGGCAGGCTCAAGCCGTCGAAGCGCGATGAGATAATGGCCGGTTTCCGCGACGGAAATATCGATTTACTCATTTCCACAACGGTCATCGAGGTCGGCGTCGACGTTCCCAACGCGTGTATAATGGTCGTCGAAGCGACCGAGAGATTCGGCTTAGCACAGCTTCACCAGCTTCGCGGAAGGGTCGGCAGGAGCGATAAGGAGAGCTACTGCTTCCTCCTTTCCGAAAGCCGTGCGGATACCGTTAAGGAAAGGATCGGCACGCTCGTAAGCTCCACCGACGGCTTTGAGATCGCCGAAAAGGATCTCGTTACAAGAGGTCCGGGCGAGCTTTTGGGGCTTCGTCAGCACGGCGAGCCCGGCATATTCGGAGGTCTTGCGTTCAGCGATATGGAGACCCTTACCGAAGCGCGCGACGCGGCGATCAAGCTTATACGGAGCGGAAACAAAGAAGACCGCGCATTCATCCGCGAAACTATAAAAAGATACAGCACACAGCTTGAGGACATAGCTATAAACTGATGGATACTGCACCCGTAAAAAAGAATGACGAAATAACCGTCTTAATCTCGGGCGTTACGGACGAGGGCGCCGGCGTCGGAAGGATCGACGGATTCGCCGTATTTGTTCCTTATGCGCTCCCGGGCGAGACCGTCCGCGCGCATATCATCAAGGTCGCCAAAAACTACGCCGTCGGAAAGCTCATCGAGCTTATCGACGCTTCTCCCGACAGGGTCGAGCCCGTATGCCCGCATTTTTACAAATGCGGCGCATGCTCGCTCCTTCACATGAACTATACGGCGCAGCTCGAATTCAAACGCCGCATAGTCGTCGACGCGCTCGAAAGGATCGGCGGATTTACGGGCGTTAAAGTCGAACCGACCGTCGGCATGACCGAGCCCTTCCGCTATCGGAACAAGGGCTGTTTCCCCTTTGCCGAGACCGAAGATGGGC
>CAMZAY010000169.1 GCA_947304365.1 uncultured Clostridia bacterium
ATTCGAGAAGCTCGGTCTCACGTACTTCTACACCCTGATCGACGACGCGGTCGCGCGTGTCATTCGCTCTAAGGGCGGCTTCATCTGGGCGCTCAAGAACTATGACGGCGACGTTATGAGCGACATGGTAGCGACCGCGTTCGGCTCCCTCGCGATGATGACCTCCGTGCTCGTTTCCCCGGACGGCAATTACGAGTACGAGGCCGCTCACGGCACCGTTACGAAGCACTACTACAAGCATATGGCGGGCGAGACCACCTCGACCAACTCCATGGCGACCATCTTCGCATGGAGCGGCGCTCTCAGGAAGCGCGGCGAGCTTGACGATCTGCCCGAGCTCATGCATTTTGCCGATATGCTTGAGAAGGCTTCCCTCGATACCATCGCCTCCGGCTATATGACGAAGGACCTCGCGCTCCTCGCCGATATGGAGGACAAGCATATCGAGACCACCGAGGGCTTCATCCTCAAGATCAAGGAAAACCTTGACAAGCTCCTTGCTTGAGCTTACGATCAGTTAAAATCCAAGGGTTTTGCCCCACGATCCGTTGTGGGGCAAAATTCATGTGAGAAAGGGACGAACAATGAGTTTATATCAGGAATGGATGGAGCTGGCGCAGGACCAGACCCGCAGCCAGAAGGACAACAACCTCTTCTGGGAGCAGTATTTCGACCATGAGAAGGAGCTGTATCAGCAGCTTTTGAAGGATCACGAGACCGTTTATTTCGGCACCTTCGACACGCTTGCCGACGGATTCGAGTGGGATCATAAGCATTTCATCGGCTTCCTCGACGGCATCAATACGAGCCTCAAGACCCCCATCGTGTTGGAGGACGTCGATCACGATACCGAGATAACCCTCGATATCGATTATGAGAAGCTCCTCTTCAATATGTCCGAGGCGAAGGCCCCCTGGCTTTATGAGCTTGACGAGTGGAACGACGTGCTTCCCGAGGAAAAACGTCAGGAGATCTATAAGGAGTGGAAGGCCTCCAAGATATTCGTTTCGGAAAAGAAGGTCGGCCCCAACGATCCCTGTCCCTGCGGGAGCGGCAAGAAGTACAAGAAGTGCTGCGGCAGGCTTGCGTAATAAGGAATAAGGCATAAAAAACTCCCGGGAGCCGCACTCCCGGGAGTTTTGCGTTTATTATCAGTCTGCGTAGGGGATATCGGCGATAAGATCCTGAAGCACGCCGTTAACGTAAATGCCCCATTCGGTATCGGTGTTGACGAGCTCCACGCCCATCACGCCCAACCTGCCGTCGGAGAGCTTGACCTTTACGAAGCTCGAGTTATCCGTGGAATAGGGCGCGATCTTATCGCCCTTTTCAAGCGTGATCTCTTCGCCGACGGTACCGTCCTCTTTAACGAGGTTGAGCGTGATATCCCGCTTAAGCTCAAGGCTGCTCGCGCCGAGATAGAGATACTCGTCGGAAATGACGGTGAAGCCTTCCGCATCGATCGTCATAAAGCCGGAAATTCTGCTTGTGCCGAGTATATCCGTCCTGTCGAAGATGGGGAAGCCGCCCTCGCTCGTGAACAGGGAGACGATCTCGGAAGAGATCTCGACGCCGCTCGAGAAGCTCTTGAAACCGGTCTTGTCTTCGTTGAGGCAAAGCGCAAAGGAGCACCAGTCGTCGCTGTCGAAAACGTAGGAGATCAGTATCTCCATGCGTCCGTCGGTGGGATCGCAGTCGACGAGCCACGCGTAAAGATCGTAGCAAAGGCCCGGCTCGAGAATGTGCTTCGCGCCGGCGGCGGTAGTAACGGTGATCTCGTAATTCTTATCGCCGTACTCGTTGGCGGCCGCCCATACGAAATCGATCTGATCGTCAACGCCGTCAAAGTCGACGTCGTACTTGTTGGACCCCTTCGTATCGAGCTCGACACAGTAATCGGGAATGCCGACGACGGGTTCGGGCGTGGGCTCCTCCGTGGGCTCCTCCGTGGGCTCCTCGGTAGGCTCCTCCGTGGGCGCTTCGGTAGGCGCTTCGGTCGGATCGGAAGCGTGCTCGGCGGGCTTGGTGCAGCCGACGAGCGAAAGCGCAAGCATGAGCGCATGAACACAGTAAATGATTCGTTTCATGTATTTCCTCCAAATTCAAGGAGCGTATCATCTACGCTCCGTTATTTCACATATATAACGCGTTAAAGCGCCGATAAGTTCCGCAGCGGGGACAATATATTAAGACGTCACCCGAGCAGCTTGACGCCGTTCGACGTGCCGAGCCTCGACGCGCCGGCTTCGATCATCTTTTCGGCGTCCTCGGGCGTACGTACGCCGCCGGAGGCCTTCACGCCGAGCTTGTCGCCCACGACGGAGCGCATGAGCCGTACGTCCTCGGGCACGGCGCCGCCTGTCGAGAAGCCGGTGGAGGTCTTGACGTAATCCGCGCCCGCGCGCATGGCGGCTTCGCATGCCTTGACCTTTTCTTCATCGGTAAGAAGGCAGGTCTCGATGATGACCTTGAGCAGGGCCTTCTTGTCCTTGATGCCTTCGTGCGCGATAACGGCGACGGCGCGGATATCGTTTTCGACGAATTCCCAATCGCCCTCCTTCGCGGCGCCGATATTGATGACCATATCGACTTCGTCAGCGCCGTTCTCCACGCAGTAGGCGGTCTCGAACACCTTTGCCTCGGTCGCCATCGCGCCGAGAGGGAACCCGACCACGCAGCAGGTCCTGACGCCGGAGCCCTTCAGCTCCTCCGAAACGAGCTTGACATGGCAGGAATTGACGCAGACGCTCATAAAGCCGTGCTCCCTGGCTTCCGCGCAGATCTTCCTGATCGCGGAGCGCGTCGCATCGGGCTTAAGCAGGGTGTGATCGATGTATTTTTCGATATTGTTCATGGTGATCCTCCTGATCGTATTGTCCGTTAGAATTTGGGGAGAGGCTTTAAGGGGGTTATCCTGTCGATCTCGCCGCCGCCGAGGCATTCGTCCCCGTCGTAGAGCACGGCCCATTGACCGGGGGTGATCGCCCGCTGCGGTTCGTCGAAATCGATACGGCAGCCGCCGTTAATAAGCTTTACTGTAACGCCCTGATCGGGCTGACGGTAGCGGAATTTCGCCGTACAGCGGAACTCCTCCTCGGGCGTTTTCGATATGAAGCTGACCTTGCCGCATTCGAGCGAGGACGAGAACAGCTCCTCATGCTCGCCCTGCTGAACGAGAAGGAGGTTCCTTTCCACGTCCTTGCCGACGACGAACCAGCTCTCGCCCGTGCCGAAATCCTTGCCGCCAATGCCGAGACCGCGGCGCTGACCTATCGTGTAGTACATAAGCCCGTCGTGCCTGCCGAGCTTTTTTCCCTCAAGATCGACAATGTCGCCCGGCTGCGCGGGCAAAAAGCCCATCAGGAACTCCTTGAAATTCCTTTCGCCGATAAAGCAGACGCCGGTCGAATCCTTTTTCGCGGCGGTCGCGAGACCCGCCTTTGCGGCGATGGCGCGGACCTCTTTTTTATCGAGATCCCCGACGGGGAAGAGCACCCTGTCGAGCTG
>CAMZAY010000170.1 GCA_947304365.1 uncultured Clostridia bacterium
CGGGTAATACTGCGAGATCTCGATCTCGTATGCGTGCCGCTTCTCCTCGGGAACATACCCGCCGTATTCCCGCGCGGTCACATATAAGCCTGCAGATATAAACGCCCGATGAAGCACTGCTTCAAGGGGCGTCCAGTCAGCGGGAGTATAGATCGTCAAGCGTGCGCTCTGGATCTCTATCTTTGGCTCGTCATCCATCGAGATGACGTCCGTGCTCTTGGGGAGCAGCACAAGGTAGTCGTCTGACTGCTCGAGCCGATTCTTGCAGCCGGTCTCAAAATTGCCTGTCGCAAACTTAAGACCGGGCATATCGTTAAGGATATCCACAACGTCCGATAAAAGGCTCATAGGATATTTCCGACCTCCTCGTTGAATTTTTTGATAAACGCAGCCGTAGCGGCGGCAATGCTTGCTTTTTTCGCCCTGCGAAGAAAGTGCAAGCCTTTTTGATTGCGCGACCTTGCTCCGCTTTCAAGTAAAGCCAACAGGCGTCCGTTTGAGATCTTCGATCCCGGCACGTCGCCGGCGACGCCTATTTTAACGTCATAGTCGCCTTTGTGGTTTACCCGCGGACGTGTCGCGCCGATGGCTGAGCGTAGATCTCCCGTTGACCGCTGCCCGTAGATATAGCGTTTGTTGCCATACCTGACAACGTGCTCTTTGCCGACGGATCTGTCGTACTCTTCGAGTACGGCGCGCTTCATCGGCACGGCGGCGGCGTTGAGGCAGCTTATAACGATCCTGTCGGTCTCCTTGCCGAGGCGATCTATCCTCTGCTCGATCTCCGTAGGGAGCTCTACCTTTATCGTTGCCATCAGATATCACTCCTTCGGCATGTGAGATCGACGGCGTCGCCCTTGTCGCCCTGATAATCTCGGACTATCTCGTAGCGTTCGCCGTTGTATTCGAGCTCGTCATGCACGTTGCGGATATAGTCGAGCTTTGAGACCTCAAATATCTTGTCGACGTTTATTCCCGCAGCTGCGGCGGCGTAATACTCGGAGCGCGAAACGCTTTTGAGCTTAGCCCAACACGGCGTTACGACCGTATCGGTCCGGCTTATTATGACGCCTCGCTCGTTTTTCACGGGTGTTTTGCCGATGAGCTTAACGAGTTTATCCCTCATGGCTTATGTCCTCCACCTGTCGCGCAAGCGGATCCTCAGCCACTCAGGCATACCCCCGCCATTGTCGCGGCTATCGAGCATCCAAGCCGCATAATCCGCGGCGAGCATCTCGTCATCGATCGTGTCTTCGAGCGTGACGCCCTTTTTTTCGATCTCTATAATAGCTGCATTAAGGACCTGGTGCCAATAGTGATCAAGCGCCGGAGGCGGCGGCATGCCGGCTCTGTCGAGGCGAGCGAGCAACAGCTTATAACTCGCCTCGACGTCTATCCTGCTGTTGCTCATTTGTCACCTCGTCATTAGCTTGCCTTGGGTACGCTGCGGACGTCACCGCGGCCGACAACAACGCCGTTACCGTCGATCTCGACGACCGTGATAACGGTGCCGGCAGCTGCGGTGATGGCCGTCGAACCGGAGGTAAGAGCTTCCCAGGTACCGGCGGGAACGGAGCCGACATCAGGATGCAGATCGCCGATCGCATACTTGAGGGTGTTGCCGGAGGTCGCGCCGGCGACGGTAAGCACGGTCTTGCCGACCGATCCCGCGGCGGCGGCGGTCACGGTAAGGGTGTTCATGGCAGTGTTCGCATAATCGGGTCTGAAGGAAAGCTCCGTGGTGGGGCTCGTACCGTTGACGCCGATCAGCATGAACGACTTCGCTTTCGCGGGGCGGCCGTCATAGCGGGCGGTAGCCTTGTAGACGACCTGGTCCTCGATAAAGCGGACGTGCTCGCTCATGGCAAGCTCGACCTCGCCGCGCTCGCCCATGGCGTAGAACTCGCCAAAGCCCATGAGAATGTTGTAATCGGGGATCGCGGAGATCTCCTCGATATCAGCGTCGATGACGGGCACGACGTTGTCGACCGCGGCGCGCAGAGCGCCGGAGGCGTCAAACGCCATGGCCTGAGCAAGGAGCCAGGTCTTGGTCTTGTGGTTCATCGCCGCGAACATACGCTCCTGAGCGTTGTCGGCATCGATCGCTCCGCTCTCTTCGGTGAGCTTCTGATAAAACTCTTTGCCGGTGTAGGTGTTGGCGATCGTGATGATATGCGTCGAGTGGAGATCCTCCCAGGGCACGGTGCAGGACGCGTCATGCGGGTCGGAGGTCTGTGCGAGGCGGGTGACGATACCGAGGGGCATCTTGACGCCGGTGCCGTAACCGATCGCCTTATCGATTGCCTTTGCGATAGCAGCGGCGAGCACGTTAAGGATGACGGTGCCGAGCCTGACAACGTTGTCGTTGAGCAGTGCACGGCAAACGGGCACGAAGCCACCGACCTTGTTGGAGTTGATCTCTACCATGGAGAACGCGAGATCGAGCTCGTTAAGCTTAGCGCAGGTGTCGGTCCATACGCCCTCGGGGATGTCGCCGAGCACGGGGACACGACCGTCGCCGGTCAGCTCCTGCAGGTTGACGTGCTTAAGGAGCTTCGAGCGGGTCTCGATCGAGGGGGTGATAACGTCAAGGACGATCTCGGGCACGGTGACAGAGCCGCCGGTAACGCCGCGCTTTGCCATCTCGCGCACGTTGTCAACGAATTCCGTGACTTCACTGCGAGCAAAGAAGGCATTGCGCTCCTCGACGCTTGCGAAAAGGTTCCTGTAGGACTTTTTCATTGCAGTTGATTCCTTTCTTTTGGTGTTTATTTTTTTGTTAAAGGGTTCGTTGGGGGTCTTGCCCTGATGGGCAGCACGCTGAGCGCGTTCGTCGATAGCCGCGATATCGGATTCGATCTCGGCTATTTCGCCGTCGAGCCTGTCAAGCTCGGCTTTCTCTGCCGCTTCCTGCGCCGTGAGCTCGTCGTCATCGGCGATAAATGCGGCGGTCTCCTCTTCAAGCTTGATCCGGTCCTCGTCGGGAGCGTCTGCTTCCATGTTTTCAGTCCGGAGAGTGAGCGCGGCGCGGCGCTCTTCAATCTCCGCGCGCTTCTGAACGAGGGCGGATTCACGGAGCGCCTGGGCCGCAGCCTTCAACTCGTCAAGGCGTTTAAGCAGTTCGAGCCTGTTCTTTGCCATTTGCGATCCTCGCTTTCATTTTTTCTTTCCACGTCTCAAAGGCTTTTTCGGAGCGCGTTTTAGCGTTCGTCGCCTTATAGGCAGGGAATGTGACTATGCTGACCTCGATAAGGTCAAGCTCTTTGAGCACATACATAGTGCTGCCGTCCGACTGGTCTTCGGGGTATTCGTCGACGATGTAGGCGCCGAACGAGCACTGGTCAACGTCGCCGCGCTTAACGCGGGCGTAGAGATCCATTGCCTGGCGGTCCTCGGTATTGATATCGATCTCGCCATGCAGACCGTACTCGTCAACGTAAAGGCGCAGCGTGCCGGCTGTCGTGCGTCCGAGCACCTTATCCGTGTTATGGTCAATCAACG
>CAMZAY010000171.1 GCA_947304365.1 uncultured Clostridia bacterium
TGACATATCCGAGAGCTCGTCCGCGG
This sequence comes from uncultured Clostridia bacterium, assembly GCA_947304365.1. Taxonomy (GTDB): domain Bacteria; phylum Bacillota; class Clostridia; order Christensenellales; family CAG-138; genus UBA3857. The sequence continues at coordinate 27 of CAMZAY010000171.1, forward strand.
CGGAGCCCGCCTTGAGCACGAGCGCGGAGACGGCCGTGACCGCGCCCGCGGCGGCGGCTGAAAGCGCTTTCAAGGCCTTGGCGGCCTTTTCCTCGGCGGCCTTGGCGTATTCGCCGAGCTTCTTTTTGGCCTCCTCGAGCTTTTTCTTCTGTTCCTCGGTGGCTGAGTTGTTGTCCTTGATGGCTTTTTCCGTCTTATAGACGGCGGCTTCGGCGTTGTTCAGCTTTTTCTGCCATTCAAGCGTGCGCTTATCTGCCTCGCCGAAGCTGTTTTTTGCGTTTTCGAGTGCTTCCGATATGGTCTTGACGGCTTCCTTCTGCTTTGCGAGCTGTGCCTCAAGGGCCTTCTGGCGCTCCGTCGTGGCCTCGACGCTCTTGTCGGTGCTGTCGTATTTCGCCGCGAGCTTTGTCACCTCGGACGCGCTCACCTTTAATTCGCGGTTGATGTCGGCAAGCGCCGACTTAAATTCTTTTTCGCCTTCTACGCCGAGCTTGATTCCTATATCCGCCATGCGCGCCCTCCTTTTTCCCAAAATCCTAAAAATGAGGGGCTAAGCAATGCCGCCCCTCGTGATCACGGCAGTATCTCGTCGATAAAAACTTGCCGGTAAGGCTCCGCCCATCCGTTATAGATCCTGTGGAGCGCCCAAAGATCCATAAAAAGGCCCACGGGCGTCGTCCACGTCTCCTCCTCGGAGAAGCGGAGCATGATAGTGCCAATATAAAAGATCCGAGTTTCCGCCTGGAGGGGCGTTACTCGGTCTTCTCTTTTTTTGCGTCGTCTACCTCGTCCATGGTGCGGAACTGTCGCTCGTTGCCGAGCCTTGTGAGCTCGCCGACGGTTTCGACGAGCGCGGTGTATTCCGCCGGATCCATTTCAAGCAGGATCTGCTCGACGGTGATCATGGGGCGCTTGCCGCCGTCCTTGCGGTTTTTGAGGCGCAGGCCGCCGTTGATGTAAGACGCCGCCATGTGAAAGATCTTGTCCTGGGACTTGTAAACGCTGTCCTCGCCGGGGTGCTCCGCGTCATAGCGAAGATTATCCATGAACGAGGCCATAGTGTAACAGGCGGGGTATTCCACCCCGCCTATCGTGATAACTTTTTCGAAACGCTCGGTATTCATTTTTCCCTCCTGCTGAATACTTTTTTGCCGTTTACGCGGCGACGGTGTGACTATTCGCGGCCCTCGTTTTCGGGTTCGGTCGCTTCGTCCTCGTTATCCGTTGCCGCAGCATCAAAAGGTGACGGTGGGAACGGCGGTAAACCATCCCGCTATCTGGGTGCTCGCGCCGGTGGTGGGATCGTCGTCGTCAAGATGGAACTCCCACTGATGCTTGCCGGCTGCGTCGGGGACGATATCGGGCATGACTTTGCCGCTGATGGTGGGGGTGTTAAAGGTGATGCTGTCGCCCTTTGTATTCCACGCGGAGGCGGGCAGCGTGAACTTCACGCGCCTGAACCAGTAATAGCGGTAGTTCGTGCCGGGGGACTTGAGGGAGCGGAAGCCGAGCGCGACTTCGACCGAAACGTCCTCGCCGGAATAGACGACCTCGCCCTTGGAGCCGCGGCGCAGGCCGAAGAGATCAACGAGATCCTTGGGCTCAAGGTCGCGGGTGTTGAGCTCGATGGTTGCATAGGTAAACGCGCTGAGATCGTCAGTGATCACGTCGTCGCCGTAGAGCTCCGCGGTCGCGTAGTTGGGCGTGAGGTTTGCCGAGATCGCAGGCGGCAGCGCCACGGGCGTGCCGAACGTCACGGAGGCGTTGCCGGACGCGACGGTGCGGCTTGCGTAATGAGCTTTATCAAGGCCTATCTGGGGCATTGCTTATTCCTCGCTTTCTTCTGTGTTTGGGATTGGATAGATGTTGCCGACGTCGATATTATAGGCGTGGCGGTGATCGGTTTCGTCATACCCGCCATATTGGAGGTCGGTGACGTAGATCCCGGCGGCAATGAGCGCCCGGAAGATCGTGCTTTCGAGCTGTGTCCAGCTGCCCGGGGTGTAGATGATGATCCGCGCATATTGTTCCTCGAACTGCGGTTTGTCGTCCGCGTATCGGGGGATCGTGTTGAGCGGGATCACGGCGATATATTCGTCGGTGTCTTTCAGGTGGTTTTTGCAGTTTGTGTCGAAATAGCCCGTTGCAAAGCGGAGCTCGGAGGCGTCAAAGAGATCCTTTAAATCCGTCAATAGGCTCAAAGCTTATTCACCTCCTCGTCGAATTTACGTTCAAAGGCCTCAAGCGAGGCGGCCTTAGAGGCTTTTTCCGCCGGCTTAATAAAGGGCCGCGGGGGCTGGTTGCGCTTCTTGCAGCCGTTTTCGATCAGGCCGGCAAGGCGCCCGTTAGTGATCTTGCCGCCGGGCACGCTGCCCGCGAAGCCGATCTTGATATCATAGTCGCCCTTGCGGTTGACCTTGGCGGGCGATATGCCGATGCTTCTGCGCAGATTGCCCGTGGAGCGGACTCCGTAGTTATACAGCCGCCCATTGCGGCGGACTATATGCGGACGGCCTACGACCTGATCGTATTTCTGCTTGACGGCCTGTTCTACCGGCACGGCCGCGGCCTCGAGACATGCGGAGACTATGCGGTCGGTCTGACTGCCGAGCTTGCCGATTTTGTCGATGATCTCGGTCGGCAGCGATACTGTCACGTTTGCCATCAGATATCGCGCCTCCTTGCTGAGAGCTCGACGGCCTCGTTATCCTCGTAGCGGTATGACCTGATAATGTCATACCGGACGCCGCGATCCTCAATTTGAGTATGCACGCCGGGGATATAGTCGATGGCCGAGACCTCGTAAACAGCGTCCACGGTCTCACCGACCGCGGACGCAGCATAGAATTCCGAGCGATTCGCGCTCTTGCGCGACGCCCAGCAGGGGGAAACGACAGGCTCGGTGCGGGACGTGAAGATGCCCTCCGCATTCTGCACCGGATCAACGCCGATGAGCTTTATGAGGATCTCTCTCATTCCGCCGTCGCCTCCCGCTGTGAGATCCACCTTTGAGAGAGGCGGCAGCGTAGCCAGTCGGGCATTCCGCCGCCTTTTTCGCGCGAATCAATGAGCCACGAGGCATAGTCGGAAACGAGCATAAGATCCTCAAGATCGTTGGTGAGGTTAATGCCGCGCCGCTCGATCTCGGCTATTGCCGCTTCGATGCGGTTTCGCCAGATCTCGTCGAGGGCCGCGGGAGGCGGCATACCCGCCCTGTTGCGGTTGCCGAGCAGTAGGGCGTATGCCAGCTCTCTGTCAAGCGCTGCACTGCTCATACGTCACCTCGTCAAGCCTTGGGGTTCGAAAGAACGGAGCCGCGGGATACGATGAGGCCGTTGGCGTCGAGCTCGATCACGGTGATCACGGTGCCGGCGGCGGCGGTGATGGCGGTGCTGCCGGAGGTGAGGGAATCCCAGGTGCCGACGGGAGCGGTGCCCACGCCGGGTATGAAGTCACCGATCGCGTACTTG
>CAMZAY010000172.1 GCA_947304365.1 uncultured Clostridia bacterium
TCGTCGCGTTGAACCGGGGACGGGAAGCCGTGACCGTCGAGCTGCCCGTCGGCGTGGGCGTTGCATCCTCCGTCGTCGTGGGCGTTGCCTCCTCAGTCGGCGCGGGAGTTGCCTCCTCAGTCGGCGCGGGGGTTGCCTCCTCCGTCGGCGCGGGGGTTGCTTCCTCCGTCGGCGCGGGGGTTTCCTCCTCCGTCGGCACGGGAGTTGCTTCCTCGGTCGGGAGCTCCGACGGCGTTTCGCTGACATACGCCTGCTGCTCCGTTTCAGCGGGACGCTTGGCTATGCGCCAGGTGTAGCACCCCGTGAGCGACAGGAGCATGAGTGCGCCGAGTATGAGCGCCGCGCTTTTTTTAAAAAGGGTCTTCACTTTGTTCCTCCTTTATTATTGGATACCCATTGTCATGCGGAGTATTATGAGCGCGTCCGTCGCTTCGATGGCGCCGCTCATGTCCATATCGCCGTGGGCGATGTTTTCCTCGGTCGGGATCTGCATCTCCAGCGCGAAGCGGAGCGCGAGCAGCGCGTCGGTCGCCTCCACCGAACCGTCCAGATTAACGTCCCCGTCGGGAGCGGGAGCCTCTGTCGGCCCCGGCGTCTCGGTGGGCTCGGGCGTTTCGGTCGGCTCGGGAGTTTCCGCGGGAGCGGTCTCGCTCCAGTAGGCGAGCCTTTCAAGCAGCGTATCGGGCGTTGTGAACGCCGCCTGCCATGCCTCTACGATAATGCCGTGATCGTTCACGATGAAGCTCTGCGGGATATACATGGTCTCGTCCACGACGGCCTGCCATACATCGTCGCAGGTGAACACGGGGAAAACGAACCCGTTCTGCTCCATGAACGCCGCCGCTGCGGCGGGCGTGCTCGTCGCGTCAGTACAGAGAAGGCCGAACACGCCGTATTCGGGGTGCGAAACGGCGATCTCATTGAGCGCGGACATCTGGGAGAAGCAGCCCTGCTGCCAGGTCGCCCAATATGTAACGACCGAATATCGATTTGAGAAAACGGAGCCGTCAACGGGGGCGCCGTCAATAAGCTCGGAACTGAAGCCGCTGACGTCACTGCCTATCTGCGCGCGAACGGACTGCGCGCCGAAAGCCGGCACGCTGAACGCGAGGCAGATGATCAGAAGTATTGCGGCGATCCTTTTCATCCCTCAGTTTTCCTTTCTGTCCTTACGGACTATAAGGAATATGCCGAGCGCGATAAGCGCCGCAGCCGCGACGCCGCCGACGGCGATAAGTACGTACTTGAGCCAATCGCCGCCCTTGCTGCCGGAGCTGCCGCTCTGGCCGGGATCGTCTGCGCCGGGAGTCGCATCGGGATCGGGAGTGACCTTCGATACGTCGGAGCCGGGCTCCTTCGTCGCGTCGGGATCGTTCGCCGCGTCGGGATCGGGAGTGGCGTCGGGATCGGGAGTGGCGTTGGGATCGGCGGTCTCATCGGGACCGGGAGTGGGCTTGCCGATGACCGGGCCGGAGGACTCGGTGGGACCGGCGGGGGAACCGCCGGAAACGGAAACGTTGAGCCCGCTCGCGGTGCATTCGATGGGAGAGGCGTTCGCCTGCCCGACGGGCATATAGCCGAAATCGTTTACAACAAGCTTGAAGCCGGTCTTATCCCCGGAGGAGGAGAGCGCCTTGAACTTGAGCTTGACAAGCTCGCCCTCGACGGAGGTGGGATCGGTAAGCATCATCACGGCGAAGCTGACCGCCTTGCCGTCAAGCGTGAGCTCGCAGCTGCCGATGGCGCCTTCTTCGACGATCTCACTGTAAGCGTCGCCGTTTTTCTTGCCGAGGTACTCGAACGAGTTTTTGTTGAACTCGATGCGGAGGCTGATTATATGGGCCTCATACTCGCCCTCTATGTTAACGGTCACTTCGAACTCTTCGCCCGCTTTAACCTCGGAAGGGCCCGTAAGGAAGAAGCGGGGAGCGCCGTCCGCGAATACGGGGAGAGCGAAAAGGGATGCAAGCAGCACCGCGCAAAGCACGGCAGTAATGATCTTTTTCATCTTAAAAAATCCTTTCGGGAGATTGTATGCCTAAACTTACACAAGTATATTTTATCACATACCATTGGCTTTTGCAATATCGCCGGCAATTATTTCCGATAAGCGTGCGCGGCGTTGCAAAATCCCCGTTTTTATTATATAATAGCAGTTGTATTACGGCTATTTCGCCGGGAAAGGCATATCCCAAGCATTAAAATGAAGCACCGTTTTTTAAGATCAGCATTGCCTTTGATACTGCTTGCCGCCGTTTTTGCGTTCTCCGCCTGCGGCAAGGGGAAGACCCCCGCGGCGACGGAAGCGCCCTCCGCGGCTCCTGACGACGTGTTCACCACGCCCGATGCGAGCTTGTTCGAGCTTGGCGAGAACGGGCGGTTCGAGGATCAGTACATCACCGCAAACTGGTATCCGACGCTTAAATTAAGCCGCGTCGTTATGAATTACGCCGAATATGAGGGGACGACCCTATCCGGCGACAGGCTCCTTTTCTCATACACCGTGGACGATATGGGCTCCTTTGCCGGGGAGCTTTCCGGGCATGATTTCGATTCGTACCAGAAGCTCCTTTTCTCGCAGAACAGCTACTATTATCTTAAGGACTTCGGCTACGTCACGGTGGACGGGCACGAGACGCTGCGCGCCGTTTACGAATACGCCCCGGACGAGGAGCCGGACAAGAAGGTCTACGTGCTCCAGTACGCCTACAACGTGAACGGCTGGATAATGAGCGTCGCTTATACGAGCCTTTCCCCCATCCCCGCGGAGTGCGAGGATACGCTTAATTCGGTAAGATTCAAGGCGGGATACTGATATGGTCATAAAGGGCATCCGCATAGAGAAAGCCGCCCGCGATAAGGAATGGGGCTTTACCGAAGCCTCCTCCGCCCGCTTTCATAAGGGAGGCGGCACGGGCATACTGATCTGCCACGGCTTCGGCGGCACGCCGTCGAACATGCTCCCGCTTTACGAAAGGGCGGTCGAAATGGGCTTCACCGTTTCGATGCCCCTCCTTGACGGGCACGCGAAAACGCTGGGCGAAATGGCAAAGACCGGGCACGAGGCATGGCGGCGCAACGTCGACGAAGCATTTTCCGCGCTCGTTTCGTCGGGCTGCGAAAGGATATTCCTCTGCGGCTTGAGCATGGGCGCGCTCCTTATGGCGGATCTTGCCGAAAGGCGCTCATCGAAGGGCGTGGACGGCGTTATGCTGATCTGCCCGCCCGTCAAAATGAAGCCGTATCTCAAATTCACGGAGTTCATCGCGCCTGTCGCGCCGTACATGCTGACGGCGGACAATTTCGACCGTTCGCCCGAAGGGACGGAGCTCTACATGGGCGTCGCCGCGAAGAAGCTGAAGGACATAAGCTTCCTTTCGCGCGAGGTTAAGCGCGGCGCGGCGCGGCTCACCTCCCCCGTCATGCTCGTCGAAGCCGGGGACGACAACCGCGTCGATCCCGATTCCTACCGGATACTGAAAAAGCTGATCCC
>CAMZAY010000173.1 GCA_947304365.1 uncultured Clostridia bacterium
AGGAAGTCTCCGACGAGGTGTTCCGTTCCTCCATGAGCAAGGTCTTCGACGAGGCGGAGAACCGCATGCATACCATCAAGGCCGTCATGGTCGCCACCATCGGCAGGTAATCGTTTAAGACGTCTATACGAAAAGAGGGGGGACTTTGTTCCCCCCTGTTTTGTTCAAAAAAGTGAAGCGTAATAACAAAAAACGGGTCGTCCTGCGGGCGGCGGCAATACTCCTTATCGGCTCCGTGCTCGGGTTCATCGCGGCGGGGCTTTGGTCGCTTACCTGGAATGACCGCGTATTCACCGTGCGGTACGAGCTTGCCTCCGACAAGGTGGATTCGGGCTTTCGCGTGCTCCTGATAACCGACCTTCATTTAAGGGAATTCGGCGAGGGCAATTCCATGCTCGTCGCCCGCGCGAGGGACGCCGCGCCCGATATCATCTGCCTCGGCGGGGACATGATCGAAACCTACGCCTCCTATGAACAGGACGAGGCGTTCGTTTCCCTTGTCAAGCGCCTTGTCGAGATCGCCCCGGTGTACATCGGCATAGGTAATCACGACGAGCTCGCCTTCTATTCGTGGTGCGCGCGCACGGACATGGAGATGACCTCGTTCGGCGGCGTCACGAACCTTGCCCGGGCGGTCGAGGAAGCCGGCGCAGTTGTGCTTGAAAAGGGATACGAGGATATCGAGATAAACGGCGAGAAGGTCCGCATCGGCGGGTTTTATCCGTTCGCGTTCAGGGACGAGGGCGATACCGACGAAAGCTGGGAAAGCCGCCGCGTTTTCCTTGAGGATTACTGCGATACGGAGCTTTTCAAGCTCATGATATCGCACCGCGCGGTCAGCTTTTACAAGGAGGACGCGCCGGATAATTGGGATATCGACCTCGTCGTATCCGGGCACACGCATAACGGCGTCGTCGCCCTGCCGGGTATCGGCGCTATATGGGAAAACGAGGGCGTCTTCCCGAAGCACTCGCGCGGTATGTTCCATGAGGGGAAGCTCAATATCGTGGTATGCGCCGGTCTTGACGGGCACGGCTTCATCCCCCGCGTATTCAACCCGCCGGAGATCGTCGTTATAGACGTAAAGGCAAAATAAAAAAGCCCGGAGCAGATTTTCCGAGCCGTTCATACCTTAAGGATATTCCTCACTATCCACCAACCGAGTATCACCGCGAGCGCCGCGATATGCACCCAAAGGGGCATTCCGGCGTTCTTCTTTTGCGCTTTTCCGTATCTTACGAAGCTTCTTCCCGCATCGACGCATGCCGCGATAACGTATGCCGCCTCGAACGGGAGAAGATAATTTAGCCTCAACCCCTCCGCAAAGTCCAGGCGGGAGTACGCCATCACCGCGCGGGTGCTGCCGCAGCCGGGACAATTTAATTGGGTCAGCGCCTCAAATACGCAGGGGATCCTTTTGCCGGTAAACCGCACGAAAAAGTAATAAGCGGCAAGCAGTATAAGCGCGCCCGCCGTTATCGCAAGGACCGTAAGGAGCCTCTTTTTCATGCGTTTTCCCCTTTATGCGCCGAATCCCGCGGAGGGTAAGCCACCGCGGGAACCGACAGATCATTTCAAATTGAATTTAAGCGGATGCTCAGGCCTCAACGGTCTCGGCATACTTCTCAGCCATATACTCCTCATCGGTCTGCTGGAGAACGTGGACGCCGCTGATGATGCCCTTAACGGTATAAACGATGCCCATAACGCCGCAGGTAACGATGGAAAGGATGATGTGCTTAATGCCTTCGTTCTTATTGCCGCGCATAAACTGGGGCACGCCGTAGGCATTGAAGAAGATGCTCATCCAGCCGAATAACTGACGATCGTTTTTCTGTTCCATGGAATTTTCACCTCTTAAAAATATTTACCGAGGCACACGCGCATGCCTCTGCTGATAAAATAATAGCAGGTTATATCCAAAAATGCAATAGTAAAAGCGACAATTTTTAACAAATTTTGAATTCGCGCCATGCAGGCGCTTTTTTTGCCCCCGGATCCTTTATTTTTGTGGAAAAATCTCTGCAACAGTTGTGGAAAAGTAGGAAAACTGCGGAAAATAAAACAGGGGAGAGGCGCCCTCTCCCCTGCAAGATCCGCTTTTATATAGCGAAATTACCGTTCTCAAATACCTTTATGAGCCTTCCGTCGCGCGTTCTGCCGGTGATCTCAAGGTCGCTCGTGCCGACCATGAAGTCGACATGGGTATTGCTCTCGGCATTTATGCCGGCTTCCTTGAGCTCCTCGGGAGAAAGATCGTCGCCGCCCTTTATGCAGGCGGGGTACGCCTCGCCGAACGCGAAATGGCAGGAGGCGTTCTCATCGAACAGGGTGTTGAAAAAGAGTATCCCGCTGTTGGAGATGGGCGAATCGAAGGGCACGAGCGCGATCTCGCCCAGGTAATGGCTGCCCTCGTCCAGCTCGACCTCGGAGCGCAGGACTTCCTCGTTCTTGTCGGCGTGTATGCTCACGATACGGCCTTCCTTGAACGTGAAGCGGATGCCCTCTATCACGCTGCCCTTCATAACAAGGGGCTTCGACGCGACGAGCACGCCGTCGACGCCGTTCCTTAAGGGAGCGGAGAAGACCTCCTCCGTGGGCATGTTGGCGACAAATTTGACGCCCGATTTGCACATATCGCCTCCCGCGAGCCAATTGTTGTTCTCGGGCATTTTGACGGTGAGATCCGTGCCGAGGGAGTTCTTATAATGAAGCTCCTCGAAATCGAACTCGGTCATTTTCTTCGCATAGCCCTCGATGCGGGCGCAGTGGGCGCGCCACTCGGCAACCGCGTCGCCGTCCTCGGTTATGCGGACCGCCTTGAATATCTCGTCCCACAGCTTTTCCATGGCGTCCGCCTCGCTCATGCCGGGGAAAACCTTTTTTGCCCAGCTGGCGATGGGAACGGATACCACACACCAGGGGATGCCGTTGGACATCTGCGCGCGGTAGAAATCTTTAAGATCGCGGCCTGCCGCAAGGCTCGAGCGGCGGAGCCTGTCGGGATCGACTCCCTTCATGTTCTCGGGATCGGTCGCGGAAACGGAAATAACGCCTACGCCCTCTTTCGCGAGGGAGTTGAGCTTCAGCGCGTCCCAGGGATAGACGGCGTCGAATACGGAGCTGTCCGCCTTGAGAGCGCGTTCGCGCGTGCAGTAATCGTCGCGCCAGTTGATGATAACGTCCTTTGCGCCGGCGTCATATGCGGCGGTCAGGAGCATGCGCCCGAAAGCGGCGCAGTCGAGCGGGCAGTTTATCATGACGGGCTGTCCCTTTTGTACGTTGACGCCGACCTCTACAACGAGGCGGGCATACTGCCAAAGCATCTTTGCGTTCATAGTCGGTCTCCCTTTCCTTTATTTTTTGATTATAAGGCTCAGCTTGCCGATCATACTGCGGCCGCTGATCATTGTGAAGTTGTTTGCGAATATCATATCCGTCGCGTGGACTTCGTTCGCAAGGTCGATAAGATTGCCCTTC
>CAMZAY010000174.1 GCA_947304365.1 uncultured Clostridia bacterium
TGAATAATTCTGCATTCCGTCACCCTCCCTTTCCGGCGGCAAGCGCCTTTCCTACACACATTCTATTCCGTTTAATGTCAATTTGTGAGCGAGCCGCATAGAATTATACGGAAACAGGAGGTATCGCAATGAAAAAAAGCCTTAAGGAATCCCTCTCTTCCGACCGCGCGCCGGAAAAAACCGAAGACGCGGTCCGCGCCGAAGCGGAAAGCATAATATCGCAATACTCGGGTTTATCCGAACCGGAGCTTATGGCGGAGCTTAAAAAGGCGACGGCCAAACAAAAAGCCGAGGGGCGTTTCGACCCTTCGGCGGTGAAGCAGGGCGTTGAAAGCATACTGCCTATGCTGAACGATCAGCAGAAGCGGAAGCTTTTCGAGATACTCGGTCAGATCTGATCGGAGCCCTTTATGAACCCTTCCTCCGCGAAATAGCGGTAGAGCGTGCAGGTCATGCCCCCGTTGGAGAGCTTGCGCCGCCTGTCCGCCCTTTTGCCGTATATTCGCTCGAAATCGCGGTGCGAGGTTATTATGTTCTTATCCCAATGCGTCAGCGGATCGAAGGTCTTTCTCATGGCGCGGTAGAGCTTTTCCGCCTCGCGCTTTTCCATGAGCCGCTCGCCGTAGGGGGGATTCGCAACGATTATCCCGCCCTCATAGGGAGAGCTGAATTCCTCAACCGGGCGGACGAGCCAGTTGACCTTTACGCCCGCTTTTTTGGCGTGCCGCTTGCAGATATCGATCGCGTGGGGATCTATGTCGCTCCCCGTTATCTCGGGCTCGATATCGACGACAAGGTCCCTCGCTTCCTCCCTCGCCGTATCGAAGGGGCGCCCATCGACGAAGGCCCAGCTTTCCGCGGCGAAGGGACGGTTCATCCCCGGCGCCATATTCCTTGCGATCATGGCGGCCTCTATCGGCATCGTGCCGGAGCCGCACATGGGATCGCAAAGCGGGATATCGCGGTTATATCGGGCAAGCCTGACTATCGCCGCGCCGAGCGTTTCCGCAATGGGAGCCGCGACGTTCCACGTGCGGTAGCCCCTTCTTGAAAGGCCCGCGCCGCAGCAGTCGAGCGCAAGCGTGACCTCGTCTCGAAGAAGGCCGACCTCAACTATCACCTCATCCCCGTCCTCGGGCAGGCTCTTTACTCGGTACGCCTCAAAAAGCGAGTCCACAATCGCCTTTTTGGTGATGCTCTGGCAGTCCGAAACGGCGAAGAGCTTGCTCTTTGCCGATTTCCCGTTGACGTGTATGAAGCTGTTTCGGCGGATGTAATCGCTCCATTTAACGGAGCGGACTCCGGAATACAGCTCCTCGAACGATTCGGCTTTAAACTCGCCGACGATCATGAGCACGCGTTCCGCCGTGCGGAGCCACAGGCAAGCTCTCGCCATATCGGCGTAGCCGCCGGTGAATATTATCCTTGCGTCGGACACGGACTCAATGCTTATCCCAAGTGCGCGGAGCTCATCCGCGGTGACGGACTCGAGCCCCATTTTGCAGGTCGCGAGAAACCTCATTCCAAATCTCCTTCGTCGTCCTTTTCGGTAAACGCGCCTATAACGGTCTTAACGATCCTGTCTATCGCGTTCATAAGGCGGCGCTTCGTCACCCCGTAACGCTCCTCAATATCGGTGCAGACTTCCGTGCCGCACTGATCGCAGGCGAGTATCTCAAGCGCGGCGGACAATGCGACCGACTGCGTTTCGCTTATCCTGGGGAATTTGCCGTTAAGATTCGCAAGAAAGCGCTCGATTATATTCGCGCCGGTGGATATCACCTCGCCGGAATAATACGGCCCCGCCTTTTTGCTGAACCGCGGGAAAACGGCGGCGTAATTGGACGGTATCTTAACGTTCGAAAGATCGATTATGCTGACCCTTCCTTCAAGAAGCGAGCCGTCCATCATGGCGAAAAACGGCTCCGCAGCGCCCATGCGCTTGAGCGTGCCCATCGCCTCGTTCTCTATTGCGCGGCTCGTATCGATATCCGCCATTATCTCGCGAATGAGCTTAACGGAGGCGTCGTCGCCCGCCATGCGGAGCAGGCTGAGCATTGCGTACGAAACGTTGAATTCATTGAGCGAGAACGCCCATCTGACCGTATCGCGGAAGGAGGCGTCCCCCTTCCATTTTTCAATCAGGTCTTCCGCGGAAACGTCCTTCCCCGCAAGTAGGGACTTTGCCCTTACAATAATGCTCTCGACCGGGAGCTGGTAATGGATTATCGCCCTTTCGCCGATGCGCGCCGAGGTATCGTTCGCCGCAGTAAGGCAGGCGGAGCGGTAGAACCGTGCGATATAGTCGTTCCTGTCTATGCGGAGGAGCTTATCGTAGATCTCCGCCGCCTTCTGGTACTCCTTCATCCGCATATAGCTCACGGCAAGCCTGTGATTGGTCAGCATGTCGTAAGGCATCAGCTTGACGAGCCGCTTTGCGATCCTTGCCGCCGCCTCGAGGCTGCCCGCCTCGATCAGCGCGCCGTTCACGCGAAGAAGCACGTCCGGCTGCTCCGAATCGCATTTCTCAAGCTTTTTGGCGACCTGCGTCATCTCGATCTCGTTGTTCATGCCCTTGGCGTACATAAGCTTCAGGCTGAGCGCCGTCCAGTTATTGCCGTCCGCCTCTATGAGCTTTTCGAGATACCCGGCGCCTTCCTCCTCCCTGTGACAGCAGAGGCAGGACAGCGCAAGCTGATAGATCGTATCGGGATCGTCGGGCTTATCCTCATACAGCTCGCCGAAAAGCTTTGCCGCATTTTCGTAATCGCCGCGGTTGAACGCATCGTGCGCCCGCCTTATATCGGCGCTGCGCTTGATAACGGCGGCGTCCGAAAGCGCGGGCTCCTCCGGATCGAGCGATTCGATATAGTCGATCGCGTCGAGCATCGCGTCGGTACGCTCCGAGACCTCGTCCGTCAGCTCGAAAAACCTGTCGAAGCAGGCCTTCGCGCCGTCGAATTCCGAAAGCCCCATTAGGTTGAAGCCCACCATGCAGTAGGCGTCCTTCTTGAAATCCTCGTCAAGGTGCATATAAGGTATCAGCATGCGGTTCGAGTCGTTGAACCGCGCCATATCGGTCAGCACCTCCGCTGCGGAAAGCCTCGTATCAAAATCGAGGGGATCCTTCGCAAGCGCTTCATTATAAAGGGAGATCGCGCTTATCAGGTCGTTTTGGGCGCGCTTCATATCCCCGCGCTTTACGTAGAAAGCGGGGTCCTGTGAGAAATGAAGTATCTTGCCCGAAAGCTCTTCCCTGTTTTTCGTGAACTTATCGCTCATCCTGTGAACCGGAACCCTTTGCTTCCTTAAGAAGCGCGTTCAGTTCCTCTCCCGTGAAATCGTATTTTGCGCCGCAGAACCTGCAAACAAGCTCCGCTTTGCCGTCCTTTTCGATCATGTCCTCCAGCTCTTCCCTGCCGAGCGATATCAGCGCGGACTCGATCTTTTCCCTTGAGCAATCGCATCTGAAAACGG
>CAMZAY010000175.1 GCA_947304365.1 uncultured Clostridia bacterium
CCCAGCCCCGAACGCGCGCTGTTTTTATGCCGTTCGCCGCGCACCGGCGCCTGCTCCGCCGTTTCCTCAAAGCTCTCCGCATCGAGCCTCGGCCGTTCGCCCTCCTTTATGTAGGGCGGCTCCTGATACCTCGAGTGCATGATGAGATCCGATCCGTCGCTCTTGATCAGTATCCTGCCGTTTTCGACGATGAGCGTGATCTCGGTCGGACGGGCGTCCTCTGCGGCGAGCACCCTTATTCTGAGCCCGTCGGAGTCAAACACGTTCTCGCTGTAATCGCCCGTGTAGACGGTGTTCCTGTCCGCGGATACGAGCTCGCGCCGCTCCCAATCGGTGCTGTCGGAGGCGATATTCCCCTCCTCTATCGTTATTATCCTGTCCGCAAAGAAGTTCGCGAGCCGCTCCTCATGCGTGACCATCACGACGAGGCTCGTTTTGGAAAGCCTTTTTAGTATGGAGCAGATGTTCAGGGTGCTCTCCTCGTCGAGATTGCCGGTCGGCTCGTCCGCGAATATTACCTTGGGATCCTTGGCGAGCGCCCTCGCTATCGCGACGCGCTGCTGCTGACCGCCGGAAAGCTCCCCCACGAGGCGCTTCCTGAAGCGGAGCATGTCCACCTTTTCGAGCGCGTCCAGCGCTCTCCTGAGCTTCTCCTCCTCCGTCATAAGAGCGGAATGCAGGCCGAGATACACGTTGTAGACCGCCGAATGCTCCGGCAGGAGGTAGTAGTTCTGGAAGACGTAGCCGAAGTTCTCGTTCCTCTGCTTCTCCATCTCGCCGGTCCTTAAGCGCGTGATCTTCGCGCCGTCTATCTCCACCGTGCCGCCGTCGAAAGTATCGAGCCCGCCGATGGCGTTCAAAAGCGTGGTCTTGCCGCTGCCGGACCGCCCGAGTATGCAGACGAAGCCCGTCTCGGGAAGATCGAAGCTGACGCCGTGAAGGACCTCCTCCTTCGACCTTGTGCCGCGGCCGTATGTCTTTTTGATATCCCTTACGCGGATCATTCGCCCAACACCTCCTCCATCAGTTCTCCGTCGATATCCTCGTCATGCCCGTTGATGGAGAACACCTGCTTTTTTATCGACCTGACGACAATGAGGTACGCCAGCGCCGAGAACAGAAGATGCACTGCGAATATCAGCAGAAGCTGCGCGGTGTTGAGATATTTGAATATGTTGACGATCCGCTGCCAGCCGTAATGGTTGAGAACGAGTATCACCGCCGCGGCGATCAGCTGCGAAAGCACCGTAAGCGCCGCGAACAGCAGTGCGAGCGAAGCGTACGCCGTCCTGCCGCGCAGGCCCATATTGGAAAGCAGCTTGTACTGATCCTTGAGCGACGAGAACGTCACCTTGAGAAGTATCAGCTGTAAGACGAACGTGAGCACCGCCGCCGCGAGCGATATGCGAAGGAGGTTTATCCTCTCCGTTTCGCGCACGGGATCCTTCTGTGTGGAGCCCTGCGCATACGGGGACACCGCGGCGTACCCCTTTGAAACGAAACGGTTTATAACGCGCTGCGAATAGGCGTAATCGTCTATGAACACCGACACCTGGTTGGAGGTCAGCGACGCGGTCATTTCATCGAATATCCTTTGGTTTACAAGCGTGAATCTCGTATGAGTGCTGTTGAACAGACCGGCGCATATAAGCATGTAATCCTTGGAATCCCCGTCGGGCGTATGGTACCCCCCGGAATAGTGAAGGTCGCCTATGCTGAGTCTGAGATCCGAGCCGACGATCTTGGCGCTGTAACCCGAAGCCATCGGATAAACGCATTCGTCATCCTCCAGCTCCTCGGGTATGGGTATCGGCGTGGGCTCCGGCGTGGGTTCGATCGGCATTATGCTCGGCAGATCCGGCGCGTCCGCTTCCTCGTCGGAGACCGACGGCGGATCGCTTACCATAACGCCCTTGAACCGCTCGTATTCGTACGGCGCGACCGGATATCTTCCGAGGTCGCCGCCGGGATAATATGCATATGAATCGGCGCTCCTGTATATGGCGTTCGCCGTGGCGTTGTTGAGCATCCGGCAGAACGACTCGGAGAAATAAAGCCCCGTGCCGCTCGTTTCTCCCACGACGTCGAACACTATCCTCAGGTATTCCGGTATGGCCCAATGCGCCCTGTCCTTTATGAACACGACTATCCTTGTGCCCGCCTTCACGTTCGGATCCGCGGAAAGCACCTCGTAAAAGCCCTCCGCCATCCTGCCGTTTTTGACGGCGCCGGCGCAGGTGACGCTTTTTACGAAGAGGCTGCCGTCCAGCAGCTTGACCTTTACGGAGTACGTGTAATCATCCGTGTTTTCGAGCGGGTCGTAATTCTCGCCGAAATCGGCGCTCTTGTATTTGCGGTAATCGATATCCTCGCGGTAATAATAGTTCACGTCCGAAATATAGCCGTATTTTTCGGCGAAGCGGACGTGACCTTCGCCGGCGATCTCCGACAGCTCCTCATCCGTGAACGGAAGCATGCCGTCCTTGACGAGCACTATCCTGGTCTGATCGCCGTTCCTGAACGCGGACGGATCGTACAGCCTTGACGTGACGTCGTCCGCCGCGGTCATGAAATTGCCCAGGAATATGAACGCGCCCAGGCAGGTGAGCACCAGTATAAGCGTCGTGAATATGAAAAACGCGGGCCTTGCCTTGCCGGTCAGCCTTGCGATGTACGGGCCGAGCCCGCGCCCCTCCGCGCGCCTCCTTGCGGGATGCTCACATGCGCCGTCGTCGGTTTTTTTCGGCGCGCACTCGGTGTCCTTTATCACCTTGCCGTCGGAAAGCACCACGTGCCGCGTTATGTAGGGCTCCGCCTCGGCGAATTCGTGGGTGATGAGTATTACGAGCCTCTCCTCCGAGGCCTCCTTCAAAAGCCTTATGACCTTATCGCTGTTCTCGCGGTCGAGATTGCCGGTGGGCTCGTCCGCGATGAGTATCCGCGAAGGCTTCGCAAGCGCCCTTGCTATCGCAAGGCGCTGCTTCTGTCCGCTCGAAAGCTTCGCCGCGCGCCGCTTTGCGTATTCGGAAAGCTCCACCTTTTCAAGTATCTCACGCGTTTTTTCCCTTGCCTCGGCCCTGTCGCTGCCGGAAAGAAGAAGCGCGCTCTCCACGTTCTCGAACACGGTGTTGCCGGGGAGTATGCCGTAATCCTGCGATATAAAGCTGATCAGGTCCCTGCGGTAGCGCTCCCAATCCGCCGCGTCATAATGCGACGTGGGCTGACCCATTATGAAAAGCTCCCCGCTTTCATAGGGAAGTATGCCGCCGATAACGTTCGCAAGAGTGGATTTGCCGCTCCCGTTCTCGCCCGTTACGGCAACGAATTCCCCCGTCGAGAACGACAGGTTCACTTCCGAAAGGCCCATCACCACCGCGGTCTGCGAGGTGTAGTATTTTGAAATGTTCCGTAGCTTGAGCGCGATCATTTTTTCCCACCTTAATCAACGTTTATTGATGTGCCTGTTTTCAGTTT
>CAMZAY010000176.1 GCA_947304365.1 uncultured Clostridia bacterium
CGTGCAGAAGGCCAAGCAGGAGATGCTTGAGCTTCAGAACGAGACCTGGTAAATAACAACCAAAAACAACCCACCGGGGACGGTTCTCGATGGGTGGTTTTTTTGCGGTCTTTACTTGATCAATCTTTCTATCTGCTTTCCCGTGGCATCGGGGCACAGCTTTGAAACGTGCGCGATCAAAAGCTCCTTCGCTTCCGCGGGGGAGTATTTCGCCTCCGCCGCGTCGATAAGCGGCTTGTATTTCGAGTCCGAAAGCGAATACCGCGCGAGCCCCCAGCCGTAGGGGCGCCCGTGCCTGTCGATCGAGTACTCGAAGCTCGTCGGCAGTATAAAGCATTTCATCTGCAGAAGGTTGATTATGTTGTCAAAGCCCGAAGCCTTGTCCGTCATGCCCGTGCGCACGCGCAGGTCGGTCGAGAGCACGCCCATACCGGGCATGGGGAGGAGCGCAAGATCGTCCTCCGGGAATATGCCGGGCGCGGCGCCCTTCTCAAGCTCCGCCATAATGCTCACCGCGCCGTGCGGAACGAGCCCGTCCTCATACATCCCCTCGAAATCATAGCCGTCGCGCCGGTAGCAGGCGAGTATCGCGTACCATTCCGGCGTCATGAACACCGCCTTGCCGCGAAACAGCTTGCCGTAAACGCCGACGTCCGTCTTCCATTCCCACGGCCCGTCGACGCCGTCAACGAACCAAACCGCGGGGTCTATGTGATCCTTCAGGGAGAAGCCCTTTATGCCGCTCGCAAAAAACGGGAGAAAACCGATCTCCCGCACGACTTCGGCAAGCTGTTCCCGCGTCGAAATGAGCGGGATATCGTTGACCGTCATACGCGCCTCCTCAACGGCGAAAGACTGAGCACTTCCTCGTTTTCGAGCACGCGGCGCGGGTTTTCCTCCATCAGGAGCCATGCCCATTCGGGCGAATACTTCTCGCTTATCAGGTCGTACGCGTCAATAAGCTCCGTCGTGCGGTAGGTCGTGTCATGCGCGTCCGTCGCGATAAAATGCGCCGCGCGAAGCTCCAGAAGCTCGAACGCCGCGGCGGCTTCCGGCTCGTCGGGCCCGTAAAGCAGGCTCGTCCGGTTAAGCTGCAAAAGACAGCCCATATCCACCCAATCGAGCGCGAAACGCAGGTCGTCCATAACGGGATAATACCGCTCCGGATGCGCCACGATGGGCGTTACGCCGCGCCTTAAAAGCGAGCGGAGCACGTCGCGGACGCGCCACATGTCGTCGTCAAAGGCGAATTCGATAAGGAGGTACTTCGACGCGGCAAGCGTGATGATGCTGTCGTCGTCAAGCATCCCCGCCGTGTCGTCCATGCCGAAGACCTCCATGCCGCGGTGAAGGCGGAGGTTTATGCCGGCTTCACTGAAAGCGCGGCGCAGAGAACCGACGGCGGCGTCATAATCGTGACCGCAGAAATTGAAGAACCCCCTCGGGATATTGCAGTGCGGAGTAACGATAATATCGGTCACGCCGCATGCCTCGGCCATGCGGCCCATTATAAGGCTCTCCTCGCGGTCGTACGCGCCGTCGTCCACACCGGGTATTATGTGACAATGGATATCTATCATGCCCTTATACTACCACCCGAAGGCTTTACTGTCAATTATAATTGCTGTTGATAAAAAAACGCGAAGGTATTATAATTCAGTAAAAGGCAGGTAGTGTTTATGTTAAAGGGCGTACTGTGCTCCTCCGGGGCGCTTATCACAAGGTTCAACGGGCGCGATCCCCGGCTCCTTAAGGAGTTCTATCCGCGGCTCGAGGCGGACGGGCTCGAATTCATGGTCTATCCCTCGTGGGACGGGCTCCTCGACGAGTATATCCCAGCGGTCGAAGCGATCTCGAAGGAGATCGGCATGCCCATACCCGTGCTCCACGCGGACAAGACGATAGGCGAGCTTTTGAGCCGCGGCTCCGACGATGAGGTCATGGAGGCGGGACGGCGCTTTTTCAATAACTGCCGCATCGCAGATCGGCTCGGCGCGCGGCTCATGGTACTGCACCTCTGGGGCGGTCCCGCTTCCGATCATCATATCGAAAGGAATATCGAAGCCCTCGGCGGCTTCCTCGAAACTGCGGAGCGCTTCGGCATAACGCTTGCGGTGGAAAACGTCGTCTGTGCGGTCGGATCTCCGCTCGGGCATTTGAACGCGATAATGGACGCCTATCCCGAAGCGGTCTTCACGATCGATACCAAAATGGCGGAGTTCCACAGCGAGCTCCCCGCGACGCTTGCCGACGAAAGGCTCTGGCATGGAAAGGCCGCGCATCTTCACGTGAACGATTATTCCGGCGGCTACAAGGATTTTACCGACCTGCGCGTGCGCCATATCGGCGATGGACACGTCGATTTCGCCCCCTTCTTTGAAAGGGTGAAGGCGGCGGGCTTCACGGGCTTCGCCACGGTGGAGTCGACCTCCGTGCTCCCGGACGGCACAGTCGATACCCAAAAACTGAACCGGTCCCTTAACAGAGTCAGGGAAGGATTGAAATAATAAGAAAGGAGCGGCGGGGCCGCTCCTATTAAATTACCTTGTTTTCTTCTTCCGCTCGAGCCTTCTCGCGTCCATCCTGTGCATAAGCGGCGAAACGCGCTTATAGAGCAGGAACGTGAGCACCGTGATCAAGGCGCCCTTTATGAAATTGAACGGCACTACGGCGTAGAACACGAGCGTCCACACGCTTGTGATATGCTTGTTCACGGCGGTTCCCATGCCGACGATCTTCTCTATCCCGCCGAATGCCTGGGCGAATTTGGGGATCAGATACAGCGCGTTGAAGGCGCTGCCGAATACCGTCATAATGAGCGTGCCCGCGATCAGCCCCCACAGCGCGGTCTTCTTGCCGGGCTTTATGTGGTAGATCATGCTTGCGGGGAGCACGAACGCGCAGCCCACGGCAAAGTTTGCGAAATCGCCGACGAACATGGTGGGGGAGCCCTTTATCAAAACCTTTATCATCACCTTGAAAAGCTCGCACAGAACGCCCGCGACGGGCCCCAGGTAGAAGGTCGCTATCATTACGGGCAGCTCCGAAAGGTCTATCATATAAAAGCTCGGCGCGAAGAACAGCGGTATCTCAAGCAGCATCAGAACGCCCGCCATGGCGGAGAATATCGCCGTATAGGTGATGTAGCGCGTATCGGAAAAACGGCGGCGCTGCTTTACAAAGAGCCTTTCAAACAGAAAGGCGATCAGGAACAGCCCTGCGAATATGCCGAGGCACACCCCTATAAAGTCAAGGCTCTGCATCGCCTTTTCAAATGTTTCCTTGATTTTGAACATAATAAAACCTCCTTTTGATAATGCTCCGTTCAAGCGGGAGCGCAAAAGGAGGTGATTTCCGTTTTGTGGACCGCTTCTCTCATCCGGACTATACCGTCGGTACCGGGATCACACCGGTTCGACAGCGGCGTTTTACCGCTGCTCGCAGACTATAAC
>CAMZAY010000177.1 GCA_947304365.1 uncultured Clostridia bacterium
CGGCGAGGTCGTGGGCATCAACTCCGCGAAGTTCAGCTCCACGGAAGTCGAGGGCATGGGCTACGCGATATCCATCACGGACGCGCTGCCGATAATCGAGGACCTGATGAACCGCGCCACGAGAGAGAAGGTCGATGGGGCAAACGCCTCCTGGCTCGGTATCGACGGCGAGGAGATAACCTCCTCCATATCGTCCGCCTATGGCATACCGCAGGGCGTCTACCTGACTTCGATCGACAGCGGCAGTCCGCTGCGCGATAAGGGGATCTCGGTCAAGAGCGTCATCACCCATTTTGCCGGCGTCCGCGTGGCAAGAGCCGACGATCTTGAAAGCAGGCTCCAATATTATGCGGCCGGCGAGACCGTGCAGATGACCGTGCAGGTGATAGAGGGCGAACAATACGTTGAAAAGACAGTCGAGGTCACCCTTGGAAGAGCCTCGGAGCATACTCAGAGCAATTACGGCTTCGGGTTTGATCCGTTCGGACGGCACTGAAACATAAAAAAAGGCCTCTCGGGCAGTCCGGCCCGGGGGGTCTTTTCCCGTCAGAGCAGGCGCAGGAGCCGCTTTATACCGTCTTAAGCCGCCTTACGCAGTTTTTTTATTGGACATTCGACGCAGGATGTGTTATATTATTGAAGAATAAAGAGTATCGTTCGCCGCACCCGGAAAGGGGCGGTCGGTCGGCCGGTCCACAGCGATACCTTGACGCTTGAAAAGCGGCAATGCCCGGCAGAAAGGATCAGTATGAGAACCGATATTATCACGATTTTCGGAACGGGCGACGGCATAAGCGAGGCGCTTGCCGAAACCGAGAAAGCCGCCGTCTACTGCGGGCTTGAGCCCAAGCAGGCGCTTAGGCTGAGGCTCCTTGCCGAGGAGATGACCGGCATGCTTCGCACGATCGTCAACGGCGGGGACTATCGCTACTGGATCGAGAGCAAGGGAAAGGCGTTCAGCCTGCATCTTGAAACCGACGTGCGCGTCGGCAGGGAGGCTTATGACGAGCTTGTCAAGTCCTCTTCCTCCGGCAAAAACGACGCCGCAAGGGGCTTCATGGGCAGGATACGCGACGTCATCCTCAAGCTGCGTGATTCCAACGGCCTGATAATGCCCACGGAATTCGGCTACGGCTACGTCGAAGCCGGCGGATGCGATCCCGAAATGATCTACACCTCCTCCGCCATGTTCGAGGGCTGGTCCATGAAGGCCTACCGCGAGCAGGTCGAGGCGCACAGGGACGACGCTCCCGAAGAGTGGGACGAGCTTGAAAGATCCATCATGGCAAATCTTGCGGATGAGGTAAAGGTGTTCATCCGCGGGAACTCGGTAGAGCTCGTTGTGGAAAAAAGCTTTTAAAAAACGGAACGGAGGATCAAAATGAATATTAACAGGACTCTTAACGATAACGAGCTCACCCTCGCCCTTGAGGGCAGGCTCGATACAATCACCGCGCCGGCGCTTGAAGACGTGATAAAAAACGGCCTCGGCGGCGTCGAAAAGCTGGTGTTCGATTTTGAAAAGCTCGATTACATCTCCTCCGCGGGCCTCCGCGTGATGCTCCTCGCCCAGAAGATAATGTCCCGCCTCGGCGGAATGAGGGTCGTCAATGCAAACGATACCATAATGGAGATATTCGACGTCACCGGGTTTACGGATATCCTGACCATCGAATAAGCCGTAAGAACGCGAAAAGCACCTGCCTTGGGGCAAGTGCTTTTTTGTTGCTGCGTTATTCCTCTTCTCCGCCGCTTTCGAGGGCGGGATCGTACTCCAGTATGTCGCCCGGCTGGCAGGAGAGCGCCTCGCAAATCGCTTCGAGCGTGGAGAAGCGTATCGCGCTGATCCTGCCGGTCTTCATCTTGGAAAGGTTGACGTTCGACACGCCGACCCTTTCCGAAAGCTCCTTCAAGCTGATCTTGCGGTCCGCCATTACGCGGTCGAGCCTTAATATTATCTTGCCCATAGCCGCCTCACAGAGTCTCGTCCGATTCCTTCTGCAGCTTTTCGCCGCAGCGGAATACGTAGGACAGGAAGAAGAGTATGCCGCCCGCGATCAGGAACCAGGGGCTCAGGCGGCTGCCGGCGTCGACCGCGGAAACGATCGCGCGGTTGAATATCACGTCCGCATTGTACGCCTTGAACTCGATCACGTAGGCGATGCGGGAGACGAACTCCGCGGCTCCGCCGCCGATGAGCACGGCAAGAGCGAGCTTCCTTACGTTCTTCGAGGCGCCCTCCGCAAAGACCCCGCCCTCCTTCATGGGAGCGAGGATGCCGCGCAGCGCCCTGATGATGAACCATGCCGCGAGGGATACTGTGAACAGCGCGGCAAGATCGGCGAATACGCTGCCGATCGCCCAGGGCCTGTCAAGGTATTCCGCCATATCCCCGGCAAGGGTCAGCTTTGCGGGCCCGAGCTTTAATACGGACGCGTCCGCTATCATCTTATCTCCCAGGAAGGCGGTGCATACGGCAAGCACGGCGGCGACGATCATTCCGGCGATCGCAAAGCCCTGAAGGATCTTCATTATCCTGTCGACGATATTTGCGGTTTTCATTATCTTTGTTCTTTCCATGGTTTTGATTTCCTTTCCGATTTCGATAATTTGTTAACGTTTATCGTTAACTGTTGGGCCCATTATACACAGCCGATTTACGTTTGTCAAGCATAAATTAACGATTATCGATAATATATTTATGAAGCGTGTAAATCCGCCTGTTTCGCCGGCGTTTGACGCAGCAAATACCCCCGACGATATAAAAGCACCCTTCGGGCATATGCCCGAAGGGCGCTTGTTCATTATTTCAGTTGAACTCGTCCAGATCCTCCATCTCCTGCATGAAGTCGACGAAACGCTCCGTCTTTTCCCGCTCATTCTTACGGACGAGCCGACGGTACGTCTTTTCATCCACAAGCATGGTGCGCGTTTCAAAAACGGTCTTTTTCCTTCCGAACAGGCCGCGTTTCTCCACCGGCACGCGAACGGTGATCCTGCGTTTCATCACGGCTTCCTTTCGTTTGCGCGAAGCAAGGCCTCGGGCGGTCTCTTTCTGCCGATATCCATCGACGCGCGCAGTATCAGGAGCGCGTCCGCCGCCGTGACCTCTCCGTCGCCGTCAACGTCCGCGGCAAGCAGCGCCTCGGGAGAAAGCTCCATCAGTCCCATTGTCCAGCGCAGCACCGATAGCGCGTCGCTCGCCGAGACCTCTCCGTCGCCGTCAACGTCGCCCGGCATCGCGGGCGGATCCGGCTCCGGCGTGGGCGTGGGATCCGGCTCAGGCGTAGGAGTGGGATCGGGCTCCGGCGTGGGAGTCGGATCTGGCTCAGGCGTCGGCGTGGGCGTGGGATCCGGCTCAGGCGTCGGCGTGGGATCCGGTTCAGGCGTAGGAGTGGGATCGGGCTCCGGCGTGGGCGTCGGATCCGGCTCCGGCGTGGGTG
>CAMZAY010000178.1 GCA_947304365.1 uncultured Clostridia bacterium
TTGAGCGATTCGCTTGAGACCGCTTTCGGATTCGGCGACGGGCTGGCTAAAGTCGTTGCTGTTGACGGCGAGGAGTACCTTTTCTCGCAAAATTACGCCTGCCCCGACTGCGGCATCAGCATCGAGGAGCTTACTCAGAGGATGTTCTCGTTCAACAGCCCGTTCGGCGCTTGTCCGGAGTGCACGGGCCTTGGCTTTACTCTAACCGTCGATGAACAGCTCGTCGTTCCGGACACATCCCTTTCGCTTGACGACGGCGCGATATCGGTCACAGGCTGGCAGAGCAATTCAAGGAACACGATCGCAAGCATGTATTTCAAGGCGATCGAAAGGGAATACGGATTCAAGGGCGATACCCCGTGGAAGGATATCCCCGCGGAGGGCAGGCAGGCGCTTTTATACGGCACCGGCGAAAGGAAACTGCATATTGAGTACACCAAGGAATACGGCAGCGGGACTTTCGATACTCCCTTTGAGGGCGTTATTCCGAATCTTCAAAGGCGTTACCGTGAAACGCAGTCCGATTGGTCAAAGCAGGAGATCGAGGCGTTCATGCGCAATACGCCCTGCCCGGTCTGCCATGGCAAAAGACTGAAGCCGGAGACCCTTGCGGTCACCGTTGGCGGGGTAAACATCGCCCAGCTTTCCGATATGTCGATAGGCCGCGCGCGTGATTTTATCGCCGGGCTCGAGCTCTCTCCTTCAGAAACGATCATAGCTTCGCAGATAGTAAAGGAGCTTGAGGCAAGATTCGGTTTTCTCATAAACGTCGGCCTCGATTATCTTACCCTTTCGCGTTCATCATCGTCGCTTTCGGGCGGTGAAGCGCAGCGAATCAGGCTTGCAACGCAGATCGGTTCCGGTCTTGTCGGGGTGCTATACATACTCGACGAGCCGAGCATCGGCCTCCATCAGCGCGACAACAGGAAGCTTTTGAACGCGCTCTGCGGTCTGAGGGATCTCGGCAATACGCTCATCGTGGTCGAGCATGACGAAGAAACGATCCGTTCTGCGGATCATATCGTCGATATCGGCGCAGGCGCCGGCGAGCACGGCGGCAACGTAATAGCCGAAGGCTCGCTTGAGGATATCATAGCCGTTCCGGAATCGATCACCGGTCAGTTCCTCTCCGGAAAAAGGGAGATCGCGGTCCCAAAAAACAGAAGGAAGCTGACGGGCAAATGGCTCTCCGTCCATGGCGCGAGGGTGAATAATCTCAAGAATATCGACGTCGATATCCCGCTTGGCGTGTTTACCTGCGTGACGGGCGTTTCCGGCTCGGGCAAATCGAGCCTGGTCAATGAGATCGTAAAGAAGGCGCTTCTTCGCGACTTGAACAGGGCGAGGATACGTCCCGGCGATCACGACCGCATCGACGGCGTCGAAAACCTCGACAAGATAATCGATATAGATCAGTCGCCGATCGGGCGCACTCCCAGGAGCAACCCAGCGACTTACACAGGCGTATTCGATCTTATCAGGGAAGTCTTTGCGCAGACGCCCGACGCGAAGCTTCGCGGGTACGGCGCAGGAAGATTCAGCTTCAACGTGAAGGGCGGCCGCTGCGAGGCCTGCTCCGGCGACGGAATACTCAAGATTGAGATGCACTTTCTTTCCGACGTTTACGTCCCGTGCGAGGTCTGCAAGGGCAAGCGCTATAACAGGGAAACGCTTGAAGTGCGCTATAAGGGCAAAACGATCGCCGACGTACTTGACATGACGGCGGAAGAGGCATATCATTTCTTTAAGCCGCTTCCCAAGATCGCAAAGAAGCTTGAGACCCTCTGCGACGTCGGTCTCGGTTATATCAAGCTGGGTCAGCCGTCGACGACGCTTTCGGGCGGTGAGGCGCAGCGCGTCAAGCTTGCAACGGAGCTTGCAAGGAAGAATACGGGCAGGACGCTCTACGTGCTCGACGAGCCCACGACCGGCCTTCACGTCGCCGACGTTCAGCGCCTTCTCGAGATACTCCAGCGTCTCTGCGACGGCGGGAGCTCGGTGCTTGTTATCGAGCATAATCTTGACGTGATCAAGACTGCCGATTACATAATCGATCTGGGTCCGGAGGGCGGCGACGAAGGCGGCAGACTTGTTGCGGCAGGAACGCCCGAAGAGGTCGCCCGGAACAAAAACAGCTATACAGGGCAATTCCTTAAGGAACTGCTTAAAAACAAAAGATGACGGGGGAGGGGAAGATCGTGGAATCCACAATGGAAAGATGGTATGAGGCGATAAAAAAAAGAGTATCGGTGCGCAAGTATTCGAGCGGCGTATCAAGGGACGAGCTTAAAGTCCTTAAGGAAGCCGCATCGTATTTCAGCACGGATGATGTCAGGATCGTCGTCGGCAAAAAGATGGGGATATTCAATCCGATAATCGCAAAAACCATTAGCGGCACCGACTCTTTTGCCGCTATAATAAGCAGGAACGGCGACAATGATTATACAGTTGGACTTGTCGGCGAAGCTTTCGTTCTCGAGTGCACTGCGATGGGCCTCGGCACCTGCTGGCTCGGTGCTTCTTATAACAGGAGCATCGCCAATCAGTGCATCAAATTCGATCCCAAGCGTGAAAAGATACGCTGTCTGATCTCCGTCGGGCATTATAACGCCGCCCCCGCGCATAAGAGGGTGCGCAAAACAATATATAATCTTACGGGGCTGGAGGACAACGCGTTCAGAAAACTGCCCGATTGGCAGAAATGCGCCGTGGAATGCGGCAGGCTGGCGCCTTCCGCAAGGAATGTTCAGCCCTGGGAGTTCGATATGCTCGAGGACGCCGTTCAGGTCGCATGCATCTCAAAGAATTTCGGCTACGGCGGCATAGACTGCGGTATCGCAATGCTGCATATCGAAGTAGGCGCGGCTCACTGCGGCGTTTACGGCGATTGGCAGACCGATGACAGATTGCCGTTGTTCACGGCCGATCACAGCCTTAACGCATGAAGCACGTTACGATCTATACGGACGGCGCATGTTCCGAGAATCCCGGTCCCGGCGGCTGGGCGGCGATACTCATGTATAAGACCGTCAAAAAGGAGATATCCGGCAGCGAGGAAATGACCACCAATAATCGCATGGAGGTCACCGCGGCGATAATGGCGCTCGAGGCGCTCAAGCAGACCTGCGAGGTCGATATCTATACGGACAGCGCGTATCTTTGCAATACGTTCGAACAGCATTGGATAGATAATTGGGTGCGAAGCGGCTGGAAAAAAGCCGATAAAAAACCCGTCGAAAACCGCGAGCTGTGGGAACGCCTGCTCAATATGACCGAGCGCCATGAAGTAACCTGGCATAAGGTTAAAGGTCATTCCGACAACGAATTCAATAACAGATGCGATTCGCTTGCGAGAAACGAGATCAAAAAGCTCAAAGACTCCAAGGCGCCCGAAACAGTCCCTGAAACATCAAAATAATAAATTTATCAAAT
>CAMZAY010000179.1 GCA_947304365.1 uncultured Clostridia bacterium
AGGCAGGTTATCACGAACGGGTATTTTTCAAAGGATCCCGAAAGGAACGGATCGGTCGTCGGAGCACTCAAATACAGCGGCGTAAACGATCTGCTTTTGTCGGTGGACGCCTTTCATCAGGAGCACATCCCGCTCGAACCGGTCTTCTGTTTTGCGAAAAAGTCATTGGAAGCCGGCATCCCCATCCGTCTGCAGCCCGCGTGGCTGGTAAGCCGGGAGGACCGGAATCCGTACAACGAGCGGACTTGGGAGATCATTCGCCGGTTCGACCCCCTGAATATCTCCCTCAATCAGGGCAACGTGATATTCCCCGCAGGGAACGCCCTGAAATACCTCCGCGAGTATTTTGACGAAAGCGCGCCGGTCATAAATCCCTACGAGGAAGACCCGGAAGACGTCAAAACCATCTCCTTCGGACCGGATGGGAGCGTTTTGAACGGCAGCGTTTATCAAACGGATATCCTTGAGATCATGGAGCAATATAAGCCGTAAAGCTTCACGTCTGCCGCCCTCATATGATGGCGGCGGTTTTCTTTCGGTGAGATTGAAAAAGCAATGCGGATATGATAAACTTGTTTCGGAAAACAGATCCTTTTTTCGGATCGGCTGCTTTTTATTCGCAAACAAATTCACGGAGGATACAAACATGGCAAGAGTCAATTTCGGAGCGAAACCCATCATGCTGCCGCAGCCTGTGCTGATAATCGCGACATATGATGAAAACGGCGTGCCCAACGCGATGAACGCGGCGTGGGGCATCACGACGGATTTCAAGGAGATCACGATCAGCCTGGGCGAGCACAAGACCACGGACAATCTTGCGGTAAGAAAGGCGTTCACCGTCAGCATGGCAACGGAGGAGTACGTCGTCGCCTGCGATTACGTTGGCATAGAATCCGCGCGCAAGGTCCCCGACAAGTTCGAGAGGGCGGGCTTCCATGCGGTAAAGAGCGAATTCGTTGACGCGCCCCTCATCGACGAGCTGCCCATGGCGCTCGAATGCAGGGTCAAGAGCTTTGAGAACGGGATCCTCATCGGCGAGATCATGAACGTTTCCGCCGACGAGAGCGTAATGACAGACGGGCATATCGATATCAAGAAGCTCAAGCCCATCGCGTTCGATCCCGCTAATTACGCCTACCTCGCGCTCGGCGACAAGGTCGCGGACGCATTCAAGGTCGGGGCGAAGCTGAAGTAACGACGAAAAGTGCGGCGAAGGATATGAGATTCACCCACACAAACCGAAAAGGCTTCTGGCTGGGCTTTATCGACTTTTTCACCGCCGGGCTGTTTTTCCTGTTCTATATGCCGTTCGGCGGGCTGCAGGAGGAGATCGAAGAGGTGCTTGGTCACAAGGTGCGCCCTTATTGGCAGGCGTATCTTCTCGGCGTACCGACGCTGTTCATCTATACCCTCGTTTGGATGGCGCGGATCTCGGAGGAGCTCAGGGAAAAGGCGATCGGGCTCGGTATCGAAGGCCCGCACACATCCTGGCGGCACATGTTCTGGTGGAATATGCTCGGCTGTATTTGCTGCGGCCCGATGATCGCGACCGGGCGCTTTTTCGATACGCTGAACAAAGTCGAGGAAAAACTGAACGAGATCCCGTAGCGCAGCCTTACGATGCAAAGACATGGGGCGCGCTGCGATCCGTTCCGAAAATATATTGTGATCTTCCCGCTTCCGGCCGCAACCTTTCACGGGCGGAGGCGGTATTATAATTGAACGGCGATAACGAAGGGAAGGAGGTCGTTAAGGATGAACGCTCGTTATGCTGAGGCCGAGTCTGTCGATGCAGACGAAAAGGGCTGTGTTATTCCTTTGCCCCCCTTTACCGATCCGGAGGACGTCTACCGAAGGTATTCGGGCATGGTGTTCAGGCTTGCGCTGGCAAGATGCCGAAGCAGGGTCGAAGCGGAGGACGTCATGCAGGACGTTTTCCTGCGATACGTCCGCAGGACTCCCAAGCTCGAATCCGCGGAGCATCAGCGCGCATGGCTCATAAAAGCGACGATCAACTGTACGAACACGCTGCTGTCGAGCGCATGGAACAAGCGCACGGCGCTATACAGCGAACTCACGCAGCTTGCTCCGATGCTGCCGGATGAAAACGCCGCCGATATTTACGCCGCCGTACTTCGTCTGCCGAAAAAGCAGAGGACGGCTGTACACCTCTATTACTATGAGGGTTACCGCGTAAAGGAGATCGCTTCTCTCATGGACGTCAGCGAAAGCGGGGTAAAATCCCTGCTGCACCGCGCAAGAGAGGGGCTTGAAAAGGACCTGAAAGGAGATTATTTCGATGTTTGAAGATGATTACAAGGCCGCAAACGACGCGCTCTCCCCTTCCGGCGAGGCGGAGCAGCGCACGCTTGCCTCGATGCGCCGCAGTATGAACGGCGCGGATAAAAAGCCCCGCAGGCTTTCCGTTGGTTTGAGGACGGCTATAGCTGCATGCCTTTGCCTGCTGATCGCCGCGCCCGCTGTTCTGGGCGCCGTGAAGCTCGCTTCCAAACCCTCCCGAAGGATGCAGACAGCCGAGCCGACAGAATACAGCGCCGCAGTTCCCTATGCCGAAACCGCCGGCGATTATTCCGAGGTTTTCGAGTGGCTCCGCCCCTCCCTCTCCGATCACGACCAAGTAAAAAACTCGGGAGGTTTTATTCGGTATTATTACGATACGGAGCCCGCGGAAGACATAAACTTCTACAGAACCGCCACCGTAACGCATATTGAACCCCAATCGGCAACAGATTATTCAAGCACCAACGTTCAGGTGGAAGGCGTCGACGAATCCGACATTGTAAAGACCGACGGCAGATATATATACGTGCTGAATGAAAAAGGCGTCACCGTGCTCGCTGCCGATGGAGCTGAAACGCACGTAGTCTCTTATATCCCGGAAGAAGAAATGCCCTTCCACGACGATGACTGCGGCAGGATATTCAGCGGAATGTATCTTGCCGGCGACAGACTCATCGTCATCGCTCAGGAGTTTGATCGTTCGTCCCTTTATTACAGATACTATTTCGAAAACAGTGAAGATACGTATCCCGAAACGACTGAAGACGCCGACGGCGCCGAGCCCGAAAGCACCGATGAATGCTATTATTGCTTCCACTGGACCAGCGGCAATACGATGGTCTATGTTTTCGATATCGAAGACGCTGAAAAGCCCGTGCTCATCTCCTCGCTCTGCATGGAGGGCAGCTTCAATGATTCCCGTCTGACCGACGGAAGGCTGTACGTAATTACCTCGTATTATCCGGATACTGAGGTATATCCCAACGATCCCGCCACATTCGTTCCCGGCTGCTATAACAATGACGGCGAGCGCAAGCTGACTTCCGTCGGCAATATCTCTCGCATAGGCGAAGGCGGAAGCTATACCTATATCGCCGCGCTGGACGTTTCGGATCCCTCCGCGTTCT
>CAMZAY010000180.1 GCA_947304365.1 uncultured Clostridia bacterium
ACCGCGTTCATGACTTCGCCGAAGACCGTAAAAGACGACCCCGAGCTTGTTATGAGCTTCGTCCGGGCGATAGTAAAGGCGCAGAAATGGGTATGGAGCGCAAGCGACAACGATATCGCAAAGGCAATGCAGCCCTTCTTCCCCGATACCGACATACCGACGCTCGAGACCGTCGCCAAAAGCTACCGCGAGACCGACTCGTGGATGAAGACGCCCGTTATGACCGAGGACGCTTTCCACCGCCTGCTCGAGATAATCGACTTCAACGGTCAGCTTAAAGCGCCCGTCGAATTCAAGGAGCTCGTCGACAACAGCTTTGCGGAAAAGGCGATAAAAGAAGTCGGGTAAAAAACATAAAACGGCGCGGAACGATACCGTTCCGCGCCGTGTGATGACCGGTAAAGGGCGGGTGTACCTTCCGCAAATACGTCATTCGCCCTTCTTATGCCGTTTGGTGATGCTTCTTTTGCCCGAAACGGGGATGCGCGTATTGACCTCTATCTCGCCGAAGCCGTCGTCGGCGGGGGCCTCGCCGTGCTCGATCAGCACCTTTTCCCAATACTCTACAAGCTCCGGCGTGAGCTCGGTCGGCTCCCCGGCGGGATCGAAGGAATACTCCTCCCGTTTGGGAGCGGGCGCTTTCTTTTTATAGAGCGGAGCAATGAAGGGTTCCGTCCCTTCCTCCTTTTTCATGCCGCCGCGCGTGATGGTGCGGGAGCGGAACTCATTCCCCTCGTCCTCCATGGCGATGCACTTGCAGCAGTTATCACAGATCTTATTTGGGTCGAGATCGCAGCGGTCGCATTCGCCGCAGTCGTCGCAGACTTTTGTTTCGTCAAGCAGACACATACGCTTTTTTTCCATAAAAAATCTCCCAACCATGGTACAAATGTTTGCATTATCCGAAAAGATGTGTTATAATGTGTCCGATCCGGATACTGCGCTTATATTATAGCACTTTTTCGGGGCTTTTCAAAGCCTGTAAAAACCTTTTATGAAACGGAGGCATTATGAGCAAGAACGGCGAAACAAGGCTTGCGGTCTACGATTACATTTACGACCGTATAACGGGCGGCAGCTCCGCTCCCACCGTGCGCGATATCTGCGCCGCGATGAAGCTAAAATCCACCTCGACCGCGCACCTGCACCTGACCAATCTGCAGAAGGAGGGGTATATCGATTTTGACCGCAACCTTCAGCGCACCGTCAGGCTGACGGGGGTCATCCCGCCCAACTCGAAGGCGTTCCGCAAAAACGCCGCCCTTGAGAAGGAAAAGAACAAGCTTGCCGCCGCTTCGTGCCGTCTGCCGCTCGTGGGCAAGGTCGCCGCAGGCACGCCGATACTCGCGTTTGACGATTATCAGACGGCGTACTCCATGCCGAAGGAGCTTATCCGCGGCGCTGACGCGAGCGAGACCTTCCTCCTTACCGTTGACGGCGAAAGCATGATCGACGAGGGAATACTCACCGGCGACATGATCATTGTCACCCGCTCCTTCGACGTGCGCGACGGGGATATAATCGTCGCCCGCATAAACGGCGAATCGGCTACCGTCAAGCGCATGTACCGGGAGGGCGGCGTGGTGCGTCTCCAGCCGTCCAACGCGAATATGGCGCCCATCATGGTAAAGCCCGAGGATATGGAGATCGTCGGCAAGGTGATCGGGCTGTTCAGATCGTATTGAAAATCAAGAAATGCCAAAGGCACGGGAAGGATGCATCCGATCCCGTGCCTTTTCGTTTTGCGTTATTCTTAAAACTCTATCGAATCGAGCACCGTTTCGACTGCCGTCCTGCCGTGGGAATAGGTGAGCCCGCCCTGTATGTACGCCGTGAAGGGCTCCCTGATCGGCGCATCCGCCGTGAGCTCTATCGAAGCGCCCTGCACGAAAGTGCCCGCCGCCATGATGACCTCGTCCACGTAGCCGGGCATGGCCCAGGGCTCCGGCACGACGAAGCTGTCCACCGGGGAAACGGATTGTATGACGCGGCAGAACTCGATAAGCTGCTCCTTCGTGTTGAAGCGGAGCGCCTGAACAATATCGCTTCTTTCCGCCGTGCTCGAGGGCATGCTCATAAGCCCGAGCTTTTCAAACACAGCGGCAAAGAGCGCCGCCGTCTTGAGCGCCTGGCACACGACGTGCGGGGCGAGGAATATGCCCTGATAAAACGGCATATAGCCGAACGGCCAGCAGCCCGCCTCGCGCCCTATACCGGGCACGGTGACGCGATTGGCGATAACGTCGATAAGCGCCTTTCTGCCGGCGATATAGCCGCCCGTCGGCGCAACGCCGCCGCCGGGGTTTTTGATGAGCGAGCCGACGATCAGGTCCGCGCCGAACGCGGTGGGTTCATCGGTCTGAGTGAACTCGCCGTAGCAGTTGTCGACGAAAATGACGCTCTGAGGCGAGAGCTTTTTTATAAGATCGAACGCGGGCTTCATCTCCGCGGGAAGGAGCGAATTCCTCCACGCGTACCCGCGGGAGCGCTGGAAATAGACGAGCCTCGGCTTATCGGCAAGCTCCTTTTCAAGCGCCTTAAGATCGATCCTGCCGCACTCGTCAAGCTCCGTCTCTCGGTAGATCACGCCGAATTCCTTTAAGGAGCCTGGCGCGCCGCCCTCTATGCCGATCGCCTCGAGCATTGTATCGTACGGTCTTCCCGCGGCGGAGAGCATAACGTCGCCGGGGCGCAGGAGCCCCGCGAGCGCCATAAATATCGTGTGCGTGCCGGAGGAAAGCTGCGGCACAACGAGCGCCGCCTCCGTCTGCATGACCTCAGCAAATATGCGGTCGAGGGTATCCCTGCCCTCGTCGTCGTAACCGTAGCCGGAGGTGGGGTTGAAATGCCTTGCGGCGACTTTGTTATTGCGGAACGCCTCGAGCACCCGCTTCTGACAGACGAGCTCGACCTCCTCCATCCTCTTGAAAACGGGGGCGAGCGAAGCCTCCGCCTCGTTAATAAGCGTGGAATACTTACTCATTCGCCTTGTTCTCCTTATCCAAAAGCACCGGCGATTCGGGCGTTACGGTGGAGATGGCATGCTTATAGATGAGCATCTGCTTCCCCGCCGCCTCGACAAGCACGGCGTAATTATCAAAGCTTATAACGCGCGCGCCGTTGATCAGATACCCGTTCGTGACGTAGATCGCAACGGGAACATTCGCCTTGCGAGCGGCGTTCAGGAACGCGTCCTGGATATTAGGTTTTGTCTGTTCGTTCAATTCTGTCCCTCTCCTCTTTGAAATAGGTTATAATCGCTTGATGAAGCTCCGCCCTGTCCGCGAAAACGTCCGCGGCTGCCCGCAGGCCCAGTTCCCTTGCAGCCTGATAGAGCTGGCCGCTTTCCTGAGCAAGAATGATCAGGAACGGATCATACTGACTGACAGCTTCACAGATAGCCATTGCCATGGTTCTGTCTCTG
>CAMZAY010000181.1 GCA_947304365.1 uncultured Clostridia bacterium
AAAAGATCAAGAAGGAAGCTAAGCAGGCGAAAAAAGTCCTGCTCGCAACCGACCCTGACCGCGAGGGAGAGGCTATTTCATGGCATCTTGCGAATGCGCTCAAGATCGATCCCCAAAAGAGCTGCCGCGTCGTGTTCAACGAGATCACTAAATCTGTGCTTCAGGCATCCATAAAGAACGCGCGTCCCATCGACGAAAAGCTCGTCGACGCACAGCAGGCAAGGCGAGTTCTCGACAGGCTCGTCGGCTATAAGATCAGCCCCCTGCTTTGGTCGAAGGTAAGGAAGGGACTTTCCGCGGGCAGGGTACAGTCCGTAGCGACCCGCATAATCTGCGACCGCGAGCAGGAGATAATGGATTTCATACCCGACGAGTACTGGACCATTACAGCGTATCTTCGCGCGCCTCATGCAAGGAAGCCCATCGAAGCCAAATTCTTCGGATATAACGGCGAAAAGACCGACGTCAAGAACGAGGAAGAGGCGAACAGGGTCTTAAAGGAAACGAACGGACATCCCTTCGTTCTTTCCGACATCAGGAAAACCGAAAAGGTCAGGAGCGCGCCCGCTCCGTTCACAACGAGCAGTATGCTGCAGGAGGCGTCAAGGAAGCTCGGCCTTACTCCGAAGATGACCATGTCGCTCGCTCAGCAGCTCTATGAGGGCGTCGAAGTCGGAGGCAAGGGAAGCGTCGGCCTTATCACCTATATCCGTACGGACTCCGTCAGGGTCTCTCAGGAGGCGCAGGCGATGGCTCTCGATTTCATAAAGGACAGTTACGGCAAAGAATACGTCCCGAGCCGTCCCAATACTTTTAAGGGCCGCAGCAACGCGCAGGACGCTCACGAGGCGATCCGTCCTACGAATCTCTTACTTGAGCCGTCCATGCTCAAGGATTCGCTCAAATCCGGTCTGTTCAGGCTTTATAAGCTGATCTACGAACGTTTCCTTGCGAGCCAGATGACGAGCGCCGTGTTTGAATCCACGCAGCTGAGCTTCAACGCCGGCAAATGCACGTACAAAGCAAACGGTATTAAGACCGTATTCGACGGCTATACAAGGCTCTATACCGAGTCCAGCGATGAATCGGAGGAGAGGGAAAGCAGCCTGCCGGAGCTCACAAAGGGCGTTGAGCTTGAAGCGAGCGAGATCAAACCACTCAAGCATTTCACACAGCCTCCGGCACGTTATACCGAAGCATCCCTTGTAAAGACTCTCGAGGAAAAGGGCATCGGCCGTCCGAGCACATATTCTCCCACGATCTCCACCATTATCGACCGCGGATACATCAGCCGCGAAAAGAAGCAGCTGATCCCCACCGAGCTCGGCTTTGTCGTCACACAGCTGATGAAGGACAATTTCAGCGATATAGTCGACGTGGCTTTCACCGCCGATATGGAGTCGAAGCTTGACGAGGTGGAGGAGGGCAGCAAGGAATGGCGCAAGGTCATCCGCGACTTTTACGATCCGTTTGAGGAATCCGTCAAAAAGGCGTTCGATAACGTTGAGCACGTCAAGATCGCCGACGAGGTATCCGACGTCAAGTGCGAAAAATGCGGCGCGATGATGGTCTATAAGATGGGCAGGTTCGGAAGGTTCCTCGCTTGTCCCAATTATCCCGAATGCAAGAACACGAAGCGCATCGTCGAAAAGATCAACGTCAAATGCCCCAAGTGCGGTTCGGAGCTTATCAAGCTCCACACCAAGAAGGGCCGCGCGTTCTACGGCTGCGAAAGGCATCCCGAATGCGATTTCGTATCATGGCTCAAGCCGACGGGGGACATGTGTCCCAAGTGCGGCAAGTACATGGTGCAGAAGATGGGAAAGAACGGCAGTTATAAACAGTGCTCCGACGATGAAAACTGCGGCTTTGTGCTTCGCATGACGGGCAAGCAGAAGACGGAAGAAGAGGAATAATGGACTTTAAGCCGGTAAAAGTGATCGGAGCGGGCTTAGCCGGATGCGAAGCGGCTTGGCAGCTTGCAAAGCGGGGAGTGCCCGTCGAGCTTATCGAAATGAAACCGACAAAGCATACCCCGGCGCATTCTTCAAGCTTGTTTGCAGAGCTTGTTTGCTCCAATTCACTCCGATCGGACAATATCGAAAACGCCGTCGGGCTCCTTAAAGAGGAGCTTCGGCGGCTTGATTCGCTTATTATGGCCTGTGCGGATTATACCCGCGTACCGGCCGGCGGAGCCCTTGCGGTGGACAGGCAGGGCTTTGCGGCCCTTGTGACCGAAAGGATCAGATCGAATCCCCTTATCACCGTTGTCGAAGCGGAAGCCGATTCGATTCCCGAAGGGCCCGTTATAATTGCGACAGGCCCTTTGACTGACGGCAAGCTGCTCGAAAGTATAGAGGACGTCACGGGCTGCACTCTCCATTTCCATGACGCCGCGGCTCCGGTCGTTACCAAAGAGTCCCTTGACATGACGAAGGTTTTTTCGTCTTCAAGGTATGACAGGGGTTCCGATTATCTCAACTGCCCCATGAACGCAGAGGAATATTTCCGCTTCGTAAGGGAGCTTGTGAATGCCGAGACCGTACCGCTTCACGAATTTGAAACGCCCAAAGTCTTCGAAGGGTGCATGCCCGTTGAAGCTATGGCGAAAAGGGGCGAAAAAACGCTCGCCTTCGGTCCGCTCAAGCCGGTCGGCCTTATCGATCCGAGGACCGGTAAGCAGCCGTTTACGGTCGTTCAGCTGAGGCAAGATAACAAAGCGGGCACGCTGTATAACATCGTCGGATTCCAGACCAACCTGAAATTCCCCGAACAGCGCCGAGTATTCGGCCTTATACCCGGTTTGGAAAACGCCGAATTTGTGCGCTTCGGCGTGATGCACAGAAACTCCTATATCGATTCGCCGGGCAAGCTAACGCCGTACTATTCGCTCAAAAGCGACGAAAGCGTATTCTTTGCCGGTCAGCTGACGGGCGTCGAGGGATATGTCGAAAGCGCGTCGTCTGGTTTTGTAGCCGGGCTAAATATGGCTAACCGTGTCCGCTCTATGCCCATCGTGGATTTTGGCGCGGAGACGGCGATCGGCGCTTTGAGCCTGTATGTGTCCCACGGCAGTATCGGGGATTTTCAGCCGATGAACATTAATTTTGGCATTATTTCGCCGCTGGATCACCGGGTCAAAGGGAAAAGAAATAAAAACGCGGAGATCTCCAACCGCTCGCTGGAGATCCTCGATCAGCTTCTGAAAAAGGAGGTCTTTCGGCATGAAGATCATTGTTGACGCCATGGGCGGAGACAACGCCCCGCAGGAAATCGTAAAAGGCGCGCTGCGCGCCTATGACGAGCTGGGCGTGCAGCTGCTGCTGGTAGGTCGTGAGGAAGCGATCCGCCCCATCCTGCAGGAGGTGAAGGGCAGAGACGAACTGCCCGGCGTAGAACGGGTCGGTG
>CAMZAY010000182.1 GCA_947304365.1 uncultured Clostridia bacterium
GATGGTGAATTCCTTAGCGCCTCTGCCCAGGCGCTTCTGCTTGAATATGACCGGGCCTTCGGAGGTAAGCTTGATAAGTATCGCGGATACCAGCATGACAGGCGAAAGCACTATCAGCCCAAGCGATGAAAGCAGTATGTCGATCGTCCTTTTGACGAATCTGTTATAGGCCCCGTAAGCGGGCCCGCGCCTGTTATCGGAATTCCTTTTACCCATTCGATCCCCCCGGAACGAGTCTTTATTCAGCCGAACGCGCCTTATCCTTCTTGCCCGAACTGCCGTAGCCGTAATAGCCGTACTTGCCGCCATGGCGCCCGTAATGCCCGTAGTGCCCATAGTAGCCGTATTTTGACGAGCTCGTGCGGCCGCCGTTCAATATGCAGCCCGTGAGAGGCGCTCCGGTTTCCACTATCTCCTCGATACCCTTGATTATAAAGCGCCTGCGGGCAAAATCGCTCATAACGACGTACGCGATGCCGTCAACCTGCTTGATGAGCATCATGGCGTCCACCAGCACGGCGGAGGGAGGCGTATCGAGAACGACTATATCCGCCCTTTCACGAAGCCGATCGAGCAGTTCGCTCATGGCATCGCCGCTGAGCATCTCGGCCATACGCGTGGCCGTGCCGGAGCCGGGCATCAGCTCGAGCCCGGTGGGCTTGCCTTCCTTTACGACCTCTACGAGCGCGTCGTCGAGCTCCGCTCTTCCCTCAAGCACTGCCGCAAGGCCCGGATAACTGCCTGTGAGATTGAACATCCTGCCAACCGAAGGGTTCCTTAGGTCGCAGTCGATGAGTATGACCTTAAGCCCCTTGAGCGCAAGCGAAGCCGCAAGATTCGCCGCGACGGTGGATTTGCCCTCGCCCGCGACCGAGCTGGTGACCATGAGTACCTTGTTCAGGCCGAGATCGCGCTCGACGCGCGTCCTTATCAGGCGCATCGCTTCGATGTATTCATCCCTGTTGGAATCGAACAGTATGTTGATATCCTGCCTTTGGCTGCTGCGGCGCTCTTTTTTGCGGCAAACGGGAAGCGTGCCGAGCACGGGAGCGTTGATGAACGCACGCAGATCCTCCTCGCTGCGGATGGTGCGCAGCAGGAACGAACGCAGAACGACGATCGCAAGGCCTATCGCGGCGCCTATCATCGCGCCCTTCAAGACCGAGCCCCTGACCACGGCTGTTTTTCCGGGATCGTTCGGGATGCCCCTGTCGTCGATCACGGTTATCTCTGTCTGGCCAACTACGTACTGAGTGACCTCGGAATAGTTCTTGATAACCGATTGAAGCACCCTGTAGGTAAGCTGAGGATCGCGGCCGCTGACCGTGAGCGTCAAAAGGTTGGTGCCCTTGATGCAGGTCGCGCTGATCGAGCAGGGAACGCTCTTTATGCCGAGATCCGCCGCAATAACGTCCGAAAGCATGCCGCTGTTGAGTATGTAGGGCAGTATGAGGCCCATCTGTTCGGCGGTGTTGCGGTTGGCATATGAGCCGCCGTTGACGAGCTCGACCGATACGGTCGCCTCGGCAACGTAGGAGGGTGAATAATTCCTGTTGACACGGAAATACGAAAACAGTGAAGCCGCGATTATCAAAGCTAAAACGAGCCACCACAGCCGCTTGAAGCTGTGGAAGAAATCCAGAAGGAAGCCCTTTATGTCGAGCATATCAAGCTCTTGTTCGTTGTTGGGTGCAGTCTCGCTCATATGTCTTCCTCACCGTTATGACTCGCTTTGCGGGCTGTCGCTGTTTTCATCGCTGTAGTGGCCGTAATAGCCATAGGCGCCGTAGCTGCCGTAGCTGCCGTAATTGCCGTATCTTCCGTACTTGCCGTACTTACCGTATTTACCGTATCTGCCGTATCTTCCGTAGCGTCCGTATCCGCCGTAACCGACGACCGTCCTGCGCTCGCCGGGCAGGCAGCGCACGTCGTTTAGCACGCAGCCCATGAAATGCGCCTTGCACACGCGGAGCGCGTCTATGGCGTCGTTCAGATCCCTGGCCTGAACGAGATCATACTTGACGGTGAGCACGCTGATATCGGAGATATCGGCCATGACCTCGGCGTCCGCCATCAGCGACATCGGAGGCGTGTCGATAAGCACGTAATCGAATCTGCTTCGCGCGTCCTCGATCAGCTCGGCCATTTCATCTGACGA
Organism: uncultured Clostridia bacterium; assembly: GCA_947304365.1. GTDB lineage: Bacteria > Bacillota > Clostridia > Christensenellales > CAG-138 > UBA3857. The sequence goes on from CAMZAY010000182.1 coordinate 2,159, forward strand.
GACCAGATCTGTGGAATTCGAGCAGCCTGAGGTGTTGAGGAGCAGCCAAATATCCCGCTTCTCGTCATGTATCAGCGCGTCGTCAAGCTCTCCCCTGCCCTCAAGGACGTCCTTAAAAGTCACTTCGGGAACGGTATCGTCGTCAAGGAAGAGCGACGCGAGCGTGGGCCGCCTGAGGTCGCCGTCGATGAGCAGCACCCTGTCTGATTTTCTGGCAAGCGCAAGCGCGATATTTGCCGTGACGGTCGTCTTTCCCTCATGCTCGCGCACGCCTGTGACGACGATCACTTTAGCGTCCCGCTTGTCCGCCTCGGTACTGATCCTGGTGGCAAGCTTTTTGAAGCGCTCTACGAATTCAAAGCCCGCAGTAAGCTCGGTGATGAGCAGCTTGTTCTTCTTTTTGCCGAAGAGCTTGGTGCTTCCGTAATTGTAGAGCTCGCCCAAGCTGTGCGCGTCGAGCTTGTCTCAAGATCGGTTTCGCTCTTGATCGTATCCTTTTTGTAGGAAAGGAACGCGAATAACGCTGTAAGCGCCGCGGCGGCTATAAGGCCCCATTTGATCATCTGGCTCCTGGGAGAAGGAGCGGGATCGGCGTTTATCGGGACTGCGGGATCCTGCATGACCTCCATTACCATATCGCTTGAGATATGCGAGGTCAGCTCCTCCATATTCTTCATGACCGAGCGGATTATGCTGTACGCATTCCACGGCGAATCGCCGGAGACCTTCAGCGTCATAAGATTGGTGTCGGTTATGACCCTTGTAGACATGCTCGCCTGAAAGCTGTCAACATTGAGGTCCTCACACACCTTGCGTTTCAGGAGGCTGCTGTTTAATACGTTCGTGCAGCTTTCGGCCATGGTCGACGCCGCGCTGAGGTTATTGTAAGCATAATTGCCCGCCGTCCTGGAGGTGATAACGAACGTTGCGTTCGTGGTGTAAGTGCTCTCGACCTTCGTATGCGCGATTATATTGACTATCATCGCGACGGCCACCGCGCCAAGCGCGACAGCCCAAAGGTTCCTGAATATGTCGCGCAGTATGCTGTAAAGGTTGATCGTATCGAAGATCGATCCGGTGTTTGGTTTCTTCTCCATGATCAATCCTCCACTATCACAATAAGATCGGCCGTTCCAAGCTCCTCGCCCGCATTGCCGGTGAGGCTGTAAACAACATGGTATAGGCCGGGAGTATTGCAGTCGAGCCCGTTACTGTTAACGCTTACGTTCTCAGGGCCGAGCTTTG
>CAMZAY010000183.1 GCA_947304365.1 uncultured Clostridia bacterium
TCTGGATGGTGCCTCCAAAACAAAGCTCCATGCAACGCATGGGGTTTTGTTTTGGACTTATTTAGCATGCAGAATCGAACGATTCGATCTCTGGATGGTGCCTCCAAAAAACAAGTATACCCCGCTCATGGGGTATGCTTCTTTTTGGGCTAAGAATCCACCGGAATCGAACTGTATTCGATCTCTGGATGGTGCCGCGCCGCAAAACATCACTATGCCGCAAGGCATAACTTCACCTGCGCCGCAGGCGCAGACTTCACTTCTCTTTTTCTCCCCCATTGCCTTCTCCCCCGTCCTATGTTAATATGTACGCAAACACGATCATTCGGGAGGCGAACATGGAGATAATAAAGGTCGACGGCGGCATGGCGGACGCGCTCGCGCCGCTGGTCGCGGGGTTCAGGGTCGTGCTGAACTCTTTTCGCGGCCCCGTCACGGAGCCCGATATCGAGAGCGGCAAGGAGGAGCTCCTCTTCTATCTTGAAAAGGGCTTGCCCGTTTACGCCGCGGTCGAGGGGAACGAGCCCATCGGCTACATTGTATTGAGGATCGACGAGCCCTGCCTTTGGGTCGAGAGCCTTTTCGTGCGTGAGGAACACAGGCGGAAGGGCGTCGCTTCGCTGCTTTTCGATAAGGCCGAGGAGATCGCCGCCGAAATGGGCGAGGACACGGTCTACAACTACATCCACCCGAATAACGAAAGGGTGATCGGCTTTCTGCGCTCGCGCGGGTACACGGTGCTGAACCTGATCGAGGTGCGAAAGCCCTACTCCGGCGAGAAGCCCGCGACCAAGATAAGCGTCGGGAGCAACGAATTCGACTACTGATATCACCGCATGAAAAAGCCGCCCCGGGGAAACTCCCAAGGGGCGGTTTTTCTTCTGTTTTATTCCTTGTTTTCCTTTTCCTCTCCGACCTTGGAGATATAGCGCCTGATCGTTTCGACCATATGCTTGTTGGTGAATATCGCTTCGACCTCGTCCATATCGACGCGTCTGCCGTTCATAATGCCCTGGATAAGCACCTCGGCATACATGACCTCGCGGGTCATGGGGTCCTTGAGATACTCGAGGATGTCGATGTTCATCTTGTTGTTGAGGCCCTCTATCATGCCGGTGTAGAAGGTGTTGTTCTCACCGAAGAGCCTGCCGATCTCCTCCATGTACTTGAAGCCCGCGATGACGTCCTCGGTCTGCATGAGCCTTCTCTCGAAGCCCGCAAGACTGCCGCCGTTGAGGAGCTTATCCGCCGTGGTATCAAGTATGTCGCACAGGTCGAGCAGTATACCGGTGTCGGGAAGAGCGTCGCCGTTCTCCCATTTGGAGACCGCCTGGAACGAGATGTTGAGCTTTTCCGCAAGCTCCTTCTGGGTCATCCCCGCAGTCTTCCTGAGATTCTGTATGTATTTGCCTATTTTAAGATTATCCATTGTTTTATTCTCCTTTTGTTTCTTTTTTCGGCCGCAATTGAATTATACACAAACACGGCCAATTCGTAAATAACGGGAAAATTGAAAATAATCTAATTTGAGTTGAGTAAACAAAAACGGCTCCGGAAGCAATTTAAGCCCGAAGCCGTTTTATTATCCGATCAGCTGATGAAGAACCTTGCGCCGAGAACGAGCTCCGTAAAGTTCTCATTATTGACGTTGATGTAGGAATAGGCGTTGTAGGAATCGAGGTCGAGCACGATATCGATCGAGATCAGCCTGCCGGAATCGTCCGTGCCGAAGAGCTTGAAGCCGGTCGCGGGGCCGCTGACCTGCTCGGCAGGAACGAAGGTGCCGTAGAAGTCGAACCCGTCGATCGTGTAATGATAAAGCTCCGTAACGCCGTCGACCGTGCCGATAAGGTACGAGAGGGAATCGATATCCGTTTCGCCCACGGCGAAGGAGATGCTCCTCACCTTATCCTCCGCGCTGGTTATAACGAAGCCTTCGGCGTTGTTCTGCATCACGGAATAACCGTCGGGCAGTACGACCTTTATCCTGCCGTCATAGCTGCCGACCGTATTGGGCGCGTCGGGCGGGGTGACGATACTGCCGTCGCCGGTGAAGAAGATATGCGGATCGATATCCTCCGATACGGTTATGGCGGGCAGTTCCGACGGGACGCCGCCGAGCATCGCCATTACGTCCGCAAAGCCGTTGCTGACGAGGTACGCGTAAGCCTCCACCGATATGCCGCTCTCGACAAGGGAATCGGGACGGACGAGCTCTATCTCGATCCTCATATGATCCTCGATATCGCCGTATACCTCGAGCAGCTTGAGCGTGCCGTCTTCAAGAGTGAAGCTCCACTCGACGGGCAGGGTGTTTATCATGCCGCTCAATATAAGCTCGCTGCCGGAGATCTCTGCCGTGCAGAGCGCGAATATGTTGGAGCTTCCGCTCACAGAGTCGCGGCCCATGCCGTTGACCTGGAGATAGCAGCCGCCCTTGCCGAAATTATCCACGGCGACGCGCATTGCGCAGTCGTTATAAACCTTGTTGTTCTGGGCGTAAATGCCGCGCGCCTCGGTCACCTTGTAGGTGCCGTACCAATCGCCGATAAAGCTCTCTATCACGGTGGGGTCGAGCCATTTGGGCTCGCTCGTGGGCTCGGGCGAAGGGATGTTGATATCGGGATCGGTCTGCTGACGCTTACAGCCCGTAATGCAAAGCGCGGCAAGCGCAAGAGCGAGAATGATAACTATCAGCTTTTTCATGCTTCCTCGCCCTCCTTCCTTTTGATATAAAAGGGAAGCGCCGCGGTCTTTGTGCCGCCGAAGGGCACGAGGGGCTTTGCGGCGGGGAATGCGTCGGGCCGGACCGTTTCGGGAGCATAGCCGTCAAGACGGAAGTTGAGCATGAGCTTGTCGCCGGACGCGGTCATGAACTCGACTGCGAAGCCGGAGCTGGATTCCGCGCTGAGCACGCCCTTTACGGAACAGCGGCGCGCGGTCTCTATCTCGTTGACGAAGGTAACGCCCGAGGGGAGGCTGCCGTAAAGCGTGGAGTAATAGAGCTGCTCCGAAACGCCCTCGAGAAGTATGATCTCAAACGGCTTGCCGACCTCCACCTTCTGCAGGGTGTCCGCCGCGCGGGTCCAGAGCCAGAGCTTCGTGCCGGGAGCCGCAGTGGGGACCGGAGTCGGCGCGGGCGGCTGTGTGGGCGTGACGGGCGGCTGCGTGGGCGGCTGAGTGGGCGCGGCCGTGGGCGTTGCGCTGGGCGCCGTCGAGGGCTTCGCCGTGGGCGTTGCCGTTGGCGAAGGAGAAGGCGTCGCCGTGGGCGAGGGCGTGGGCGTATCCGTCGGCGCCGGAGTATCGGTGGACGCAGGCGTATCCGTCGGCGCCGGAGTATCCGTCGGCTTGGGATCGCCGGGGTTTT
>CAMZAY010000184.1 GCA_947304365.1 uncultured Clostridia bacterium
CGTGACAGGCTGGCATTCTAACCAACTGAACTACCGGGCCGAATGGTGGAAACAACAGGGCTCGAACCTGTGACCCCCTGCTTGTAAGGCAGGTGCTCTCCCAGCTGAGCTATGCTTCCATACCGATTTTTGACGGCTTGAATATTCTACACGAACAGACCGCTGTTGTCAATACCTAATTTCCAAAAATCAAATATATTTATTGGAGTCAGGAAACGGTCAGGTCGTTCGTCAAACGGTTTGTGATATCGTCGATCGCGGTGGAGATATCGAGCTTCTGCCCGATCTCGGAGGCGATCTGGTCGCAGGAGTACATTACCGTGGAGTAATGCTTGCCGCCGAACGCCTTGCCTATATCGGGGTAGGAGATATTGGTCAGCGTCCTGCAAAGGTACATCGCAACGTGGCGGGGGACTGCGATACGCTTGTCACGGCGGGTGGAAACAAGCTCGTCCACGGTCACGTCGAAATAATCCGCGGTGACCTGCTTGATAAGCTCCGGCGTGACCATGTGCTTGCCTTCGGAGGAGACGTAATCCTTAAGGATCGTCTCGACAAAGCTCCTGTCGATGGTGCCGCGCTTCGAGAAATCGGCATAGAGCACTACTCGGTTATAGCAGCTTTCAAGCTCGCGCACGTTGGCGCTGTATTGCTCCGCCATATAGAGGAGGGCGTCCTTCGTGATGTCGATATGATCGCGCTCCGCCTTGCCGGCGAGTATCGCAACGCGCGTTTCCACCTCGGGCGGCTTTATGTCGGCCGTAATGCCCCAGGAGAAGCGCGTTTTCAAACGGTCCTGCAGAAGCGGGAGCTCCTTCGGGGATTTATCGGAGGTGATGACGATCTGCTTGTTCGCCCCGTGGAGCGCGTTGAAGGTGTTGAAGAACTCCATCTCCGTCGCCTCCTTGCCGCCGATGAACTGGATATCGTCCACGAGCAGCAGATCGAGGTTGCGGTACTTCTTCCTGAGCTCCTCGCGCGTGTCGTACTTGATCGCGGCGATGACGTCGTTTGTGAAATCCTCGCTCGAAACGAAGCAGATATTGAGCTCGGGATGCATCTCGTGCACGTAATTGCCTATCGCGTGGAGGATATGCGTCTTCCCAAGGCCCGACCCGCCGTAGATATAGAGCGGGTTATACGCGGAAGCGGGATTGTCCGCTACGGCGACGGCGGCGGCGTGCGCAAAACGGTTCGATTCGCCGGTAACGAAGGTATCGAAGGTGTACTTCGACTGAACGCCGAAAAAGACCCCCTCGCCCTGCGCGCCCTGAACGGGCACGGAAACGGCGGCCTCGGCCTCTTCCTTAACGATAAAGCTCACGGCATAGTTGGTGCCGTTGGCCTTATTGACGCATTCGGTAACGATATTGGAGTAAAACTGACGGAGCGTCGTCAGATAAAGCTCGTTTTGTGCCATGAGTATAAGGGTATTGCCCTCGATCGAGATGGGCATTATATCCTTTACCCACGTCTTATAGCTCGTCGGAGTCATCTCTTCCTGCAGAACAGGAAGGGCCTTCGCCCAGACGACTTGCGCAGAAATCATAGTGTCCCCCCAGGAGTAACGGAAAAAATACGGATAAAAACGGGAACGGTGAGTCAAGCTCCGGTTCCCATGTGTATGATATCAAACTTTCAAACGGGATTCAACCTCAAATTTCTTAAGATTGTATTACTCGAGACAGGTAATACCATTATTCGACTGGAGCCGCGTTATTCTCGTCCGATCCGTCGGGGAAGGATATCTTTTCGGGGATATCGGGATCGTTCCCCGGCGCTTTGAGCGTGAATACGATCCCCGCTGCGCCGATCACCAGAAGCGCTATGCTGATCCACTGGGATGTCGAAAGGAACCCCAGGAAGCCCCTTATCTCGTCTCCGCGCAGGAATTCTATAAGGAAGCGTTCCACGCCGTATATCACGATGTAAACGAACAGCGTGAGGAACCCGCGCCTGTGCTTCCTCGTGAACCAGAGGAGGAATATGAAAACGAGGATATTCGCGCCCGCCTCGATAAGCTGCGTGGGTATGACCTTCACGCCCTCGGCTAAACCGGTCGCCTCCGTGGGGAAGCAGACGCCGATCCACGACTCGGTCACCTTGCCGTAGCAGCACCCCGCGAAAAAGCAGCCCATGCGCCCTATCGCATGCGCGAGCGGCAGCACCGGCACGACGGGATCGGAGAAGCGCCGCAGGGGAGTCTTCGCCGCCTTTGCGCCGAGGAGCGCGCCGAGCACGCCGCCAATAAGCCCGCCGTAGAATACCAGACCGCCCTCGAGGACGGCGGTTATGCCGCCGGTTCGGATCATCTCGAGCATCTGCTTGGGGGAATAGGTGACAATGAAATAAAGGAGCTTCGCCCCGATTATGCCCGCGACGATAGCGAAAATGGCGAGCGTCAGCACTCTGTCGGGGTCGATCCCGCGCTTCTTCGCGCGCAGGCACGATATGGCGACGGCAAGTATCATCGCTGCCGCCATGCATACTCCGTATGTGGGAAGGGATATGTTAAGGTAAGGATGCATTCGGTATTATTTGTCCCCGTAATTAACGAAATAGTCCTGCACGAGCACGATCGGCGTGCCCTTGTCGCCGGAGCCGGAGGTAAGGTCGCAGAGCGAGCCGATAAGGTCGGTCAGCATCCTGGGCGTGGTCCCCTGGGATAGCATGGAGCCCTTCAGGTCCTTGTTCTTCTCGCGGATGCGGCTGCGGATCTTCTCCGCAAGCTCGTCGCCGGAGAGATCGGCATAATCGTTGTCCGCAAGGAATTTGAGCTTCAGCTCGTTGGGAAGCCCCTTGAGCCCGTCCGTATAGCCGGGGGAGACGACGGGATCCGCAAGCTCCCATATCTTGCCGACGGGATCCTTGAACGCGCCATCGCCGTAGACCATCGCCTCGACCTTGACGCCGGTCTTTTCGTACATCAGCTTCTGTATGCCGTAAGCGACTTCACGGGCGTTTCTCGGGAAGAGCTTAACCTGCTCCTCGGTCGCCTTGTTGGAGCCCAGGAGCCCGTATTCCGGGCAGCAGCCGGAGCCGTTCACCGGGGCGTTCAGTATGTCGCACATGGTGAGCACGTTCCTGCCGCCGTGCTTTTTGATGCGGTTCTGCGTCCTGAAACGAGTGTGCGTATCGCAGCAGAGCACGTTTTCGGTATAGTTCAGGATATGCTCCGGGCGATTGGAGAATACTATCTCCGCCTCGGCGCCCTCCGCCTCGATAAGGCTCTTGTAGAATTCGATGTAGTCGACGCCGGTGAAGGGATGCCTGCATTCGCCGCCGCAGAGCGCGTAAAACTCGTCGCTCGTCATCGAATCCGCCCAGGGATTTACGCCCTTATCCTCAAGCACCTCG
>CAMZAY010000185.1 GCA_947304365.1 uncultured Clostridia bacterium
TCCTATGAAGAACACTCCCGTCTTGACGGTCTTCTGGTGCGTCATATAGGTGTATTCGTCCCGGAAATCGCCGTACTGCACAAAGTCGAGCCCGGTCTCCTCGTAAACCTCGCGCTTTGCCGTTTCAAGCACGGTCTCGCCGTAGTCGATGTGGCCCTTGGGGAAGCCAATGTGACCGCTGTTGTTCTTTATCAGCAGGTAGCGCCGTTCGCCGTCCTTTTCGGTGAACATCACCGCGCCGCCCGTTTTCTCGAACTTCGGGTACAGCGTATCGGTGTCCTTAACAAGACTGCCGAGCGCGTGCAGAAGGTTGCACTCAAAGCAGGGCTCGCCGCCGTAAAGCTCTGCGGGAACAACGACATATATCTCCGTTTCGCCGCGCTCGATCACAGCACAGGTCTTTGCCGTAAGCGTGCCGGTTTTCTCTGCGAGAGCCGTTATATATACCGTTTTGCCGTCATATTCTCCGAGAAATGCGTCGGTTCCGCACTTTTCGCCGACTGTGACGGTTATTTCTTTTCCGTATATCTCGAAATCCTTTCGTGGGTGTGACATACGCGTTTTCCTCCGTTATTCAAGCGTGATTATCCCCTTTTCGAGCATTCTCTGCGCCGCAAGGATTATCCCCATTCTGCCGGTGTCGTATGTAAGCCCGCCCTGCAGCCATACTGCGAACGGGTCACGAAGCGGAGCATCCGCGGACAGCTCTATCGAGGCTCCCATAGTGAAAGCACCTGCCGCCATTATTACCTGACTGTCATAGCCGGGCATATCCCACGGCTCCGGCGTAACGAAGCTGTCAACGGGGCTACCGGACTGTATGCCCTCGCAGAAGGCAATAAGTGCCTCAGGCGAGCCGAGCTTCACCGCTGTTATGATATCCGTGCGGTATTCGTTGTAGCGCGGGAACGCCTCAAATCCGAGGAGCTCCAGAAATGCGGAAGCGAACGTCGCCGTCTTTACAGCGTTCTTTACCACCTCGGGCGCGTAGAAAAGCCCCATGAAAAGGCTGCGGTTCATGTCGAGCGTGCAGCCTACTTCTTTTCCGGTGCCGACAGTCGTTAGACGGTAGGAGCAGAGCTCCACGAGGTCCTTTCTTCCCGCGATGTAACCGCCGGTAGGCGCGATACCGCCGCCGAGGTTCTTTATAAGCGAGCCTACGATGAGATCTGCACCGACATCGCACGGCTCCACGCGCTCTACGAGCTCGCCGTAGCAGTTATCAACCCGCGCGAACGCTGGATATACGCGACTTTGCAGCCGCGGGCAAGATCGTTAATCTTGCCGTAATTCACTCTCCCGTCCGGGAGCAGGTCTATCTGGTCATATTTTACGCCGAACTCCGTGAGCGAGCCGCCTCTTTTGCCGAAGATCACCTCATTCAGCGTGTCGTAGGGCTTGCCGGTGAGCGACAGCATAAGGTCTCCGGGGCGGAGAACGCCGAACAGCGCCGTGGATATCGCGTGCGTGCCGTTTACGAAGTTGTGGCGCACGAGCGCGTCCTCCGCGCCGAGCACCTGCGCAAACACCGCGTCCAGCTTATCGCGGCCGTCGTCGCCGTAGCCGTAGCCGGTAGTGCCTTTCAGGTGCATATCGCCGACGCGGTTGTCGATAAAGGCTTTAAGTACCTTCTCACTGTTGCAGCGTGCTGTATGGTCTATGCGGTCAAAGGCTTCCGAAGCGGTTTCCTCCGCCTTGAGCGCAATATTTTCAAGTTCTTTGTCGGGGCTGAAATAACAACTCATATAATCTTGTCTTTCTCCTGTATTATATAATATGTATGTCCATGTATGTCCGCTGCGCAGCCGGCGGGAACAAAGCCCGCCTTTTCGTAAAAAGCGCGCAGCTCTTCCTCGCAGAACAGGAACACCTCGTTTCCTGCCTCCGCTTCTTTCGTGCATATATGCGAAATGAGCCTTTTCGCAAGACCCTTTCCGCGTTCACCCGGCAGAGTGCATATATAAGAAAGGTATGTTATGCCGCCGGATGAGAACATCTTCACCGCGCATGAGCTGCCGCCGAGCGTATAAAGCTGTGCAGTCCCGTGCCGGAGCATATGACTTGTATCAGTGTACCACTTATTGAAGTCAATGTCAAATCCGCTTTTTGCAATTTCGTATATTTCACCGATAGAAACGGCGGGATATGTCCGGACTTTGTCTATATCGTCGGTTTTTACGATGCTGCCACCGGCTTTCATAAGCAGGCGCTTTTGCGCGTGCGCACCGCCGCCAAGCCGCTCGTACAGCTCATACGGCATAAGCGCTCTGCCGAACTGCCCGCAGCCGATAAACGCGGAAAGCTCCTCCGCGCGGACTGCGGAAATATCTCCGCAGTCGGCTGCCGTCGCATCTCCGTAGTAACTGCCGACAACGGCACCGCCGTCCTGCGCCCAGAAGCGGCAGAAATCGTAGCCGAAGCCATAAGCGTCGGCGAGTGAGCGTATCTTTTCGGTATATATGTTCCTGTGTTCGCCGAGCGCGGCATAAAGGCTCTCTTTATCGGTTACTGTCCTTATCATGCGTGGCTCACAGCTCTCCGAGCCTTTTCAGCAGCTCACGCGCAGTTTCGAGGACTGCCGTAACGTCCTCCTTCTTCATAACGCAGGACGGCGAATGCAGGTAGCGCGTCGGTACGGATAGCGCCGCCGTGCGGACACCGCCTACCGCCTTGTGAACGGCTCCGCTGTCGTTGCCGCCGGCTATAAGGGACTTGGTCTGATGCTTTACGCCGATATTCTCCGCGGTCTTGCGCGCGAGCCGGTAAAGCTCACGGTCATAGATCGTCGATCTGTCCATGTACGAGACGACAACGCCCTCTCCGAGACGGCAGACTTTCTTCTCGTCCTCGCTGCCGGCAATGTCGCAGGCGGTAGTCGTTTCAAGTATAACCGCGATATCCGGCTTCACGTTGAACGCCGCGCACTGTGCGCCGCGGGTGCCTATCTCCTCCTGCACGGTGAATACGAAATACGCGTCATAGGGCAGCTCCCCGTTCAGCATGGTGAGCATTACCGCGCAGCCTGCCCTGTCGTCGAGCGCCTTGCCCTTTATGAAGCCGTCGCCGAATTCCTCATACTCGCTCATAAAATAGCAGAAATCGCCCTGATCGGCGTATTTCCGTGCTTCCTCCGCGTTTTCCGCGCCTATGTCTATCGTAAGCTCGTCGATCTTCGGCTGCTTGTCCTTCTCGTCGGACGAGAGCTGGTGCAGCGCTTTCGCGGCAATTACACCTACCGTGCCGTTTGCAAACACAACGCGCCTGCCGAACACCACGGAGGGGGAAATGCCGCCAACCAGCGCGACATTCAGCCGTCCGTCGTCGCAGACGTAGGTTATTAT
>CAMZAY010000186.1 GCA_947304365.1 uncultured Clostridia bacterium
AGATTGCCGGGCTCGATATCGGTTTAATAAAAACTGATCCCGCCGCGATATCAATGAAGGATCTCGAGCGCGTTTCACAGATCAAGGACGAATACGCAAGGAACAGTCTGATGAGGGAGCTCGGCACGAAGTATTTTGACGACCACATCGACAGAGCCGAAAGCGCACAGCGCAGCCGAGAGCTCGAAGCCGATATCATCAAGGAAATAAAGGCCATGCGCCCTGACTTGATAGAGGCCACAAGCGGCAATATCGGCCGTAACGTGTACTGCGATTATTGGCTGCTGCGCACTTTCGATTATCTGGAAGGCATAGACAAGATTCCCGCAAACGCGACCGCCTTTTACGTGAACGTGAAAAACGGAGGTTGTACTGCAGACGTCACCTTCGGCGGCCCGAACATCCGCAAGGAAAAAGAGAACGATCCCGATTATAACGCCGAAAAGCACCGGAGGTTCGAGATCAACAGGATGCAATGGGAAGCGATAACTGCCGCCGCCCGGGACGCATACGAAAGGCGCTTTGCTTTTGTGAAAACGAAGATCGACAAGCACGACCACCTTATCCGCATAGAGGCCAAGGAACTTCTTGCCGGCGCCGGGGGGATCATCTTCCGCGGTCTTGGATATGAACAGCGCCGGAGATATGCGGCCGTTCTCGGCGCCGATCTTGACAAGCATAAATTTTATGAGCAAAACGATGTTGTAAAAGCCCGTACATCGGAAACGGAGTCCACGTTCCTTTTGGCCGCAATGGTCTATGCCGATATGGATCCCGGCTGCGCGGCTCACGTCAACGACGCCGGCTACAATGTGACGTCAAAGCCCGCCGTCTTCGAGGTAAACAAAAAGCTGTGCGACGTGTACGAATGGCTTGCGCTTATAGGCTACGAGGAATCAGAGGAGGAGAAGCGCATGAGATCATTGAACGATAAGCTATATGATATCAAGTATTTCGAGCAGCTCTACGATGAGCAGCACGCCGCCATGGGCGGCACTGACTAAGGCCCGACGACCCATAGGGCAGACCTCCATATACCTCCGCGGGACGCGCCGGAGGCGAAACATAGCGCGTCACCCCATCCATGCCGGGATAGCTCAGATGGCAGAAGCAGCACGGATCCTTGGCCGTTTCCAGGTGTACACGGGTTCGAGTCCCGCTCCCGGCAATTTTTCAAGGGGGAATTAAATCATGGCCAGATGTAAACGCTGCGGGCGCGAGATCAAATGGATCGACACACCCGCGGGAAAGCACATGCCCGTCGATCCCGACCGTAAGCCCTACCGCGAGGGCGGGGGAGAGGTGTTTATAACCGATCGCGGCGAGATGATGCGCGGCAGCACACCCTTCGGCCCCGAGCCGGTCGACGGCTATGCTTATACACCGCATTGGGCGACGTGCCCTTACGCGGAAGAGTTCAGGAGGTAAAACGTGGACGAGCGCAAATGCGCCTTCTGCGAGGCTTATAAATACCGCATCGAGCTGAACAGCTCAACGGCTGGGCTTATACACAAGCTCACCGTGGCTCTCGTCAGCATAGTAAAGCGCCCTGGCGAAAAGAGCTTCCGGGGACGCATAACGGATTATAACGCCTCCGGCGCCGGTTACAAACTGAACTACTGCCCGGAATGCGGGCGATCCCTTAAAAAGCTCAGGAGGAACACATGATTTGGCATAAATTTGATGCAACAGACGAAAGCACGTGGCCGCCGCTTTCGACGGACGTGCTCGTTGTCAGGAAGGTGTGGAATGGGCGGATAATCCGCCGAGGCTTCCTGTCCGCTAACTATAAAAAAGCGTTTTACGTTGAGAATGATATCATTCCCGTCGAGGAAATCACGCATTGGGCGCCAATGCCCGAGCTTCCTCCCGAAGGCTATGAAAACAGAGAAGACCTAATAAGACAGATCAAAGAATCAGTAGAGAAACTTGAAGCCGCGTATAAAGACGAAAAATACGACTTATATTGCACCGCGGACATATACGGCCAAATCGTAGCGCTAAAGAGAACATGGAGCCTCCCGCTTAGTATCGTTGAGATTCACAGAATCCCGGCGGCAATAAAGATCCCTTCCGGAACGGTTATGCTATGCGCGCACGGCGAAGGCCCTGTTAATGCGGTGCACGAACAGAGCGGGGCGCAATATGTTTAAAGTCCTTCCTCAGATGCACCGCCTCGCCGATCAGGTCTGCGCGGCCTACGGCGTGGAGGTTGCCGGCGTTGTGACCGACGCCGAGAACGTAGGCGCGCCCACGGCGCACTATCCTTATTATATAGCGCGCCTTGCCCCCAACCGTCTGAACTGGACGTATCTCTGCTGCAGGCCGCACAAGGGCAAGCTTGACTTCTCGATGTCGACGACTAATGTGGACGTTGTCGTCCACACGCTCGGCCCGGATATGGGCGGCCTTGTGGTGCTCCCGTCCTGGCGCGGCAAGCTCCTCACGGACGACGAGCTCCGCTTTGACAGCACCACCTATAAGCGGCGCTTTTACATGCTGACGGAGGCCTGCGCCGATCCGATCGAGAACGCGCTCATAGCGAAATACGAAGAAACCGGCTTGCCGGTGCAGTCTCTTCTTAATTAAAAGAAAAGCCTTCGGGCTTTTTAAACGACCTTGTATGAGGTATTAACAAGTCGACCGTCGGCCTATAAGCCTATGCGCTCATGGTTGACGTATTACTCGGGGGGTCCGGGGTCTTAACCCCGGATAGCGAAGCCCGCGAATAAGCGGGCTGAGCGGATGGAGGTCTTGCATGAAAGGGTACAGTGCAGAGCGATATGAGGCACTCTTCGATCAGGCGGTCGACGGCGTGAACGGCGCCGACAACGCGCTCCGTCCCGATGAGCCGGGGCGATACCGCTGCAAGACGATCAAAGCGGGCGATCAGCTCGAGTGTGAGATCTTCCCGATCTGGAACACCGCCGCCGAGGCGGGCAAGGCAAAACGAAAGGCGACGGCGGAAGCGATCGCCGCGCAAAATGAGAAGAACGCCCGCAAGCGGCTTATACGCCGGATCAACGCGAATTTCACCGCCAAGGATATCGAGCTCACTCTGACCTATGCCGGGGATCATGTGCCCGATCTGCCCGAGGCCCGGCGCGACACGGCGAATTATATCCGCCGCGTCAAACGATGGCGTAAGGCTCACGGCCTGCCGGAGCTGAAATACGTCGCCGTGATCGAGTATCAGGGCGAGGACGGAGCGCCCAAGCGCGTGCATCATCATGTCATAATGTCCGGTATGGATCGTGACGAGGCCGAGAGGCTTTGGGGAAAGGGCCGCGCGAACTCCGCACGCTTGCAGCCGGACGAGCATGGGCT
>CAMZAY010000187.1 GCA_947304365.1 uncultured Clostridia bacterium
CGAGGCTCAGGATTTCATGCAACTCCCCATTGTTTTTTCCTCCAAGCTCCGGGCGCCCATAAACACCCAATTTAACATCTTATTATATATGACAAAATCGAGTATGTCAAGTCCGGGATGGGTGAACGGCCGACTTGAATGATCTGCGAGATTCTTTTCATTATTATTGACAAGAACGAAAAGCTGAAATAAAATATATGTGACGAACGGAAAAACTTGCGGTGACCGTTCGCTTTCGGTATCTGCTGTATGCCGCGGCAGCGAAGGGTAAGGATATGAGAAAAGCTTCTTTTCTGCTGCTGGCGCGGTGCTTCCTCCTGTTATCCGGCTGCGGCAAATCAATCGATCCGGTCGTTGATGATAAGCCAAGCGAGACGGAAGCTCCCGAAAAAACGGAAGAACCGGCTTTGAATTATAAGGCGGATAACCGCTTCAACGATTGCATGGCGTGCGTCGCGGAAACTGACAGCATGTTCCTTTTCAGCGACGAATCGAATTTCCTGTATTACTACGATAAGGAAGCGGATCAATCGGGCGTGCTCTGCGGCAAACCGGACTGTACCCACGACAAATGGACGAGCAACGGCGACTGCAACGGCTGCTTTTACAAGGGAGCGCTAAAAAACTGCCTTTCCGTTTCCGGGGACAGGTTCTATATCGTTTGTTCGAGCGGGACGAATTACGCGCTGTATTCCGCTAAGCTCGACGGCTCCGACCGTAAATTGGAAAGGACCGTCAGCTTGCCTGAATACACCGCGGCACAGAGCTTCTATTATTTCAAAGGCGTGCTGTATACCCTGGCGATAACGAACGTGGTTGATGCGGGGGAGCCGCAGAATCAGGTGCGGCTGATATCCGATGAGATAAAGAGCGGCGAGCAGACGATAATAGCGGACAGGACTTATGGTCCGGACAGGTATTTTCCTTCGGCCTTTGTCCGATTCACTGAGGACAGCGTCTTTTTTATGATCTCGGACACGACCTTCTGTGAGATCTATAAATATGATCTCGCCGCTAAGGAGCTCGTAACGATCCTTTCGGGGAATGATATCCCCGGCGTCGCGGGCTTTTGGATAACGGATGAAGGAGAGATCTATCTGTCGACGCAGAACGGGACCGCCGCGATAAACCGCCTGGAGGACGGCGTCATCAAGCCCGTATTCGAGTTTTCGGAAGAAGGCATGACGTATTATGCGCCGTATCTTTCGGACGGTATCGGCTGCAGTGTCGGGGTGGATGAAAACAATGACAGTTTCCTGTGGGTGGTCGATCTTGCCGGTGAAACGCTCTATAAGGGGCCGTTCCCGCGCGACTATGCCGCACAGGAGCTTGGCGTTGACCCGATCGATATCCTGTTCGGCGGCATCGGCGGCAACAGGGACGAGCTGATAATACAGATGCTTGCGGAAACCGATGCCGGCGAGTTCGGTTTCCTGCTCCAATGCAAAATGAAGGACGGCGCAATGGAGGAAAAGATACTTGTTAAGGAGCGCACAGACAGGAATTGACGCGTATCATATGCATGAAAACCGGTCGGATCTTTGATCCGGCCGGTTGTTTTTTTCTGTATGACGGCTTCTATCAGCTCTTCATCGCCCTTATCGCGTTGAGCACCGCGATAACCGCGACGCCCACGTCGGCAAACACGGCGATCCACATATTGGCTATGCCGAACGCGCCGAGCACGAGCACGATAAGCTTTACCGCAAGCGCGAACACGATGTTCTCCTTAACGATTCGCATGGTGCGCTTTGCCGTCCGGAGGGCGGTGAAGACCTTTTCGGGGTCGTCGTCCGCTATGACTATATCGGCGGCCTCTATCGCCGCGTCGGAGCCGAGCGCGCCCATCGCGATACCCACGTCCGCGCGGGACAGTACGGGCGCGTCGTTTATGCCGTCGCCGACGAACGCGAGCGTGCGCCTGCCCTTCGTTTCAAGCATCTTTTCGACAAGCTCCACCTTGCCGTCGGGGAGCAGCCCGGAATGGACCTCGTCAAGCCCGAGCTGTTTTCCGACCTCGTTCGCGGCATGCTCGGAATCGCCGGTAAGCATAACGGTGCGGACGCCCGCCTGTTTGAGCTTCGCTATCGCCCGGGGCGAGCTTGCCTTAACTTCGTCGGATATTATTATATGGCCCAGGTATTCGCCGTCCGCGGCGATATGCACGCAGGTGCCCTCGTCGGTCTCGCCGCAGCCAAAGCGGCATACGGGCGTAAGCCCGCGCTCATGCATAAGGCGTCGGTTCCCGGCAAGCACCCTGCGCCCGTCGATCTCCGCCTCTATGCCAAGGCCCGCAAGCTCCTTCACCTCGCCGATGCGCGACTTGTCGATATGCCCGCCGTGGGCGCGCACTATGGATTCCGCGATCGGGTGATTGGAATAGCTCTCCGCCATCGCGGCGATATCGAGAAGCTCCGCCCGGCTCATGCAGCGGGTGTGCACGGCGGTCACTTCAAAGCTGCCGCGGGTAAGCGTGCCGGTCTTGTCGAAGACCACCGCGCCGACCTTCGAAAGCGCGTCAAGGTAATTGGAGCCCATCACGAGCACGCCCTTTTTGGATGCGCCGCCCATGCCGCAGAAGAAGGAGAGCGGCACGGATATTACCAGCGCGCACGGGCACGAAACAACGAGGAATATGAGCGCCCTTTCGAGCCATTCGGTCCAGCTCCCGTGGAAGAGGAGGGGAGGGATCAGCGCCAGCAGCACCGCGGAAACGACCACCGCGGGGGTGTACCATTTGGCGAATTTGGTGATGAAATTCTCCTGCCGCGATTTCCTTTCGGCGGAGCGTTCCACAAGCTCCAGCACCTTGCTGACGGTGCTGTCGGCATAAACGCCGGTCGTCCTGACCCTTATCAGCCCGCTCAGATTCACCGAGCCGGAGATCACGTTCTCGCCGACGGCAACGTCCCTCGGGGCGCTCTCACCGGTCAGCGCCGCCATGTTAAGGCTCGTGGAGCCCTCGAGCACGACGCCGTCGAGCGGCACGCGTTCGCCGCTCCTGATGATTATCTCCTCGCCGGGCTCGACCTCGTCGGGCGATACGACGAGCTCCTCGCCGTTCCTTAAAACGTTCGCGTGGTCGGGGCGTATGTTCATAAGCCCCGCGATGGATTTCCTGCTCCTGCCCACGGCGATGCTCTGGAAGAGCTCGCCCACCTGGTAGAAGAGCATTACGAACGCCGCCTCGGGGTACTCCTTTATCGCAAAGGCGCCTATCGTCGCGATGCACATGAGGAAATTCTCGTCGAAGATCTGCCCGTGGATCACGTTGAGGAACGCCTTTTTGAGCACGTCGTAACCGACGGTAAGGAACGGCGC
>CAMZAY010000188.1 GCA_947304365.1 uncultured Clostridia bacterium
TGCTCTACGGCATGGACAAGTTCGTTGCCGAGCATACCAAGGTCCCCTGCTACGTCGCGGAGGATCCCATCTCCTGCGTCGCCATCGGCACGGGCAAGGTGCTCGACAATATCGAGAAGTATTCCATCAGCGCTATCTACGACTATAAACGGGGAGATTATTTCGAGTCTTAAGCCTTTTCGCCAAAGCGATCGAAGCTTCCCCGCCGATATAAAAAGTTTTATAAAGCATTGACAAACTTAACAGGTGCTCTGAGGTTTTTTCACTGTGCCTGTTTTTGATTGCCAAAACAGACAAGGAGAAACGATATGACCGATTATTCTTCCCTTCAGAACGGCAGCGACATAAGGGGCGTTGCGATCGACGTCCCCGGCGGCAGGCCCGCCGACCTTACGCTTGACGCCGCGCGCGATATCGGCTTTGCCTTCGGGCGGTGGCTCACGGAATACACGGGCAAGGACCCCGCCTCGCTCCGCACTGCGATAGGCAGGGACTCCCGCATAACCGGCGAGGGGATCTCGCTCGCGCTTGCCGAGGGGCTTTCCATAGCGGGCGTCAAAGCGTTCATTTCCGGCCTGTCCTCCACCCCCGCCATGTTCATGTGCTGCGCGGAGGGCGATTTCGACGGCGGCATAATGGTCACGGCGAGCCACCTTCCCTATGAAAGGAACGGCGCGAAGTTCTTCACGAAGGATTCCGGGCTTGAAAAAGCCGACATCAAAAAGATACTCGCTTACGCCTCGGAGGGTGCGAAGCCCGTTTCCGCGTCCTTCCATGCCCAAACAGCCGACGTGATGACCCCCTATATCGAGGGGCTTAAGAAAAAGATCACCGACGCGCTCGGGTGTGATAAGCCCTTTACCGGCATGAAGATCATCGTCGACGCCGGCAACGGCGCGGGCGGCTTCTTCGCGGAGCGCATACTCGCCCCCCTCGGCGCGGATATCACCGGCAGCCTCTATCTTGAGCCGGACGGGTATTACCCCAACCATCAGCCCAACCCCGAAAACAAGGAGGCACTGGCGGCGATACCGAACGCCGTCATAGAGACCGGCGCCGATATGGGCATCATATTCGACACCGACGTAGACCGCGCGGGGGCCGTGCTCCCCGACGGGAACGGCGGCGCGCTGGCGCTCGACAGGAACCGCCTCATCGCCATGATGACCGCGATACTTTATAAGCAGTACGGGCCTATCACCGTCGTGACAGACTCCATCACCTCGACCGGGCTCAACGAGTTCATAGAGGGGCTCGGCTGCCGCCATCACAGGTTCAAGAGGGGCTACCGCAACGTAATAAACGAGGCGAAACGTCTTTTGGGCCAGGGTGAGAACGCCATATTAGCCATGGAAACGAGCGGACACGGCGCTCTTAAGGAAAACTACTTCCTCGACGACGGCGCGTACATAATCGTGAAGCTCCTGACAGAGCTCGTCGAAGCCCGCCGCAGCGGTAAGGAGCTCACCTCCCTCATCGCCTCCCTGCGCGAGCCGAAGGAGAGCTGCGAGGCGCGGCTTCCCGTGCTTTCGCCGGATTTCGCCCCGCTCACCGAAAGGGTGCTCGACGCCGTAGGCGAGCGTTTCGCCTCGCTCGAGGGCTTCTCGATCGTCCCGAACAATTTCGAGGGCGTCCGCGTGAACGCCGACAAGGCGCATGGCGACGGCTGGTTCCTTATCAGGAGGAGCCTGCACGACCCGCTCATGCCCACCAATATCGAGAGCGATTCGGCAGGCGGCGTCAAGCCCATAGCAAGGGCGCTTTACGATTGTCTTTCCGAATTCCCCGAGCTTGATCTTTCATCGCTTGCAGCTATCGCCGAATAATGACAGCATCCCCCGAAAACACCGAATATCTCTTGAGCGTGCTCCACGCCGTAATAAACGGCTCGGCTGCGCCTTCCCCGCGGGACGGCGTCGATCTTGTCGAGGTCTATCACATAGCGGAGCAGCACCGTCTTGCCGCTATGGCGTATCACGGGCTTTATAAGCTCGGGCTTTCCGACAGGACGATGGAGCTTTTCCGCTACTCCCAGCGCGCCCACATGAAGCGCGCGCTGCTTGCGGAAAGCGAATTCTGCCGCATAAGCGCCGCGCTTGAGATGCGTGGGATCGAATACTGCCCGATAAAGGGCTGGTTCACCCGCCGCCTTTACCCCGAGCCCTCCATGCGCGTTATGCACGATATCGACGTGCTGATACACTCAGAAGACGCCCCGACCGTAAAGGACGTCATGGACGGCTTCGGCTATGAGTGCGTGCGCTTCGGCGTGAGCGAGGACGACAGCTACCGCCGCCCCGGGCTTTACGTGGAGTTCCATCGCGAGCTCGATATAAAGGAAGCCTCCGGCGCAGATTTCACGCACGATCCCTGGGCGCTGACCGTGCCCGTTTCCGGCTGTATGCGGCGTCTCGATGACTCGGAGGGCTATCTTTACACCATCGCCCACGCCATGAAGCACTTCGCTTCGAGCGGTACGGGATTAAGGACGCTGATAGATATTTACCTCTTCCTTGAAAAAGCGGAGCTCGACCGCGCCTATATCGAGCGCCGCGCGGATGAGATCGGCATTTCGCGCTTCATGCGGTGCATGGAGAAGGCGGCGCGCTGCGCTTTCGGCGGCGAGACGCCGGATGAAGATACGAAGAAGATAATCGATTTCATAATAAGCTGCGGCGTTTCGGGCGATATGGACCGATGGCGCACCTCACAGCTCGTAAGGAGCGGTCCCGGCAGGCTCAAGGGCTCGAAGGCTTCCTACCTCCTCTCGCTGCTCTTCCCCTCCCCGAAAAAGATGCGCTTCGAGTACAAGGTGCTCTTCAAGGCGCCGTGGCTGCTGCCGTTCACGTACGTCGCGCGGTTCTTCTCGCTCCTTTTCGGCGGCAAGGGGCGCCTCGCCAAAGGCAAGGCAAGGTTCGACTCCCTCAAAACCGAGGACGCGAACGCCCTGCGCGAGATCTACACGATCGTGGGTATTGAAAAATGAGGATATTCGACACGCACGCGCATATTTCCGACACGCGCTTCGATATCGACCGCGAGGCGCTTATCGATCGGCTTAAAGAAAAAGACGTCGAGCTTATCGTCGACGTCGGGTGCGACCTTCGGGACGTATCGAAGACGCTTGAATTGACCGAGCGGTACCCCTTCTTTTACGGCGCCGTCGGCATGCACCCGCACACCGCGGAGTATTTCGGTCCCGAAATGGCGGACGGGCTCGCGCGCCTTTTGGAAAGACCGAAGATCGTCGCCCTCGGCGAGATCGGGCTCGACTATTATTA
>CAMZAY010000189.1 GCA_947304365.1 uncultured Clostridia bacterium
ACCTCGAATATGCGCTCGAGACCCGCCGCCATGGCCATCTGCTTATAGAACTGCGGGGACTGGGCAAGATACGCCTTGCGGTCGAAATAGGTGAGCTCGAAAACGTCCGCGCCGGACTCGGAAGCCGCGCCGATGATCTTCGGGGTATGGATCTCGACGAAATTCCTCTCAAGCAGATACTCGCGCAGGGACTTGACGAACTCGGTCTGCGCCCTGATCATGAGCTTGTTCTTCTCGGTACGCAGGTCGATCCAGCGATAGTCGAGACGCGCGTCGATGGAGGAATCCGCCATCATGGGCATCGCCTCGGCGACGGACTCGACAACGAGCTTCTCAACGACCATCTCGCGCCCGCCCATCTTGACGGCGGGGTTCTCCACCACCTTGCCGTACGCGGTCACGACGGACTCTACCGTGAGCTTGTCCACCTCCAGCGCGACGTCGGGATATGCGCCCTTATCGACGGTGAGCTGCAGCTTGCCGGAGAAATCGCGAAGGACAATGAACGCCATGTAGCGCTTGTTGCGAAGATTTTCAACGAAACCGCCTACACGGACGTATTCGCCCGCGGGAGCGTTTGCTACGAGAACTCTTTCCATATTGTTGACTCCTTGTGAACCATTGGATTTTACCGGGACATTTTACCACATTCAGCCCGTGTTTACAATATCTTTTTCAAATTGCCGCGCGATCATTCGACCGAAAAACGGACATTTTATGCTTGACAAATCGCCCCCGGCGAATTACAATAAGCGTGCGCGGGTGTAGCTCAGTGGCAGAGCGTCGGCTTCCCAAGCCGATAATGTGGGTTCGATTCCCATCACCCGCTCCATTTTCTTTTTGGGCAAAGCCCAAAAAGAAAATGGAAAGAATTATTATGGGAATCGAAGGGGAGCGGCGTTCGTCCGGTGGACGAATCAAACGCCGCTTCCCCGGCTTTTGTCAAAAGGCGCGAGAACGCAGCGCGAAGCGCAAGTTCGAGACGCATCTTTTGCAAAAGGATCCCCATCACCCGCTTTTTTGCTTGTTGTTCAAAGGGACTTGAAGCCCGCAGCATTGTAATATTGACCTGAAGACTGCAAGTTGGTAAAATGCAGTCGATGGACCTCGAGCATCAAAAATCAATGTCTTAATTGAAATAGGGAGGTAAGTACAATGAATTGGCCGTCTATTGCCATAATCGCTCTGATCGTCATTGGGCTCATAGTATTCTATGCGCTGACCGGTATAGGTTCTAACATCAACTGTTATGACAAGCATAAAATGAGAAATCCCAAGCACCTCAAAAAAGGCGACGGATCCGAAGAGGATCCCGCCAAGGAATAGCAGAACACGACCCTGACGGCAGCTTGCCCGCGGAAAGATCGCAGCCGAACATCCCCTTCCGTTCCGGACGGAGTCTTTTTTTATGCTGGCGCCGCGATCCGCCGTATCCCCCGCACGCGCCGCCTGACTTATAAAGCATCCTGATGAGCGTGATACTGCACGGTCTCTCCCCCCTTTGCCGGCATACCGATTATTGATTTTATTCGTTTTTTAATGTATACTTTGGGAAAGATCAACTCCGATGAGAGGTTTTAAGCATGGACTCTATCAAAACCGATCTCCTTCCCCGCCGCATCGTAATCGCCGGCATGGGCTACGTGGGGCTTTCGCTTGCGGTGCTTCTTGCCGAAAGGAACTTCGTTACCGTTGTGGACGTTCTGAAGGAGAAGGTCGACAAGCTGAATTCGTTTATTTCGCCGATACATGACGATCAAATCGAAAAGCATCTTGCCGAGGCGAAGGCGGGCCGGCGCAGGCTTTCCCTGCGGGCGGTTTCGGGCGGAGCGGAGGCTTACGCCGCGGCGGACGCGGTCGTTATCGCGGTGCCGACGAATTACGATCCGAAGCTCGATTTCTTCGATTGTTCCGCGGTGGAGGCGGTGCTCGGCGAGATCGACAAAGCCGTCCGCTCCCGCAAGGGCGAGGCGCCGCTCATTGTGATCCGCTCGACCGTGCCCGTGGGATACACCGAAAAGATACGGAGCGCAATGAAGGATTCCCCCATCGCGGAAGGCATCATATTCAGCCCCGAATTCCTGCGCGAATCGAAGGCGCTTTACGATAATCTGCATCCGAGCCGCATAATCGTCGGCTGCGGCGATTCCACGCGAGAAAAGGCGGAGCTGTTCGCCGGGCTACTTGCGGACGGCGCGGAGGACGAGAACGTGCCCGTGCTGTTCATGGGCTTCACCGAGGCGGAAGCGGTAAAGCTGTTCGTCAACACCTATCTTGCGCTGCGCGTTTCGTTTTTCAACGAGCTCGATACATATGCCGAGGTCAAGGGGCTGGACACCGCGGACATTATAAAGGGCGTTTGCCTTGATCCGCGCGTGGGCGATTACTACAACAACCCCTCCTTCGGCTACGGCGGCTACTGCCTGCCGAAGGACACGAAGCAGCTGCTTGCGAATTACGACGACGTGCCCGAGCGGCTCATCAACGCCATAGTGGAGAGCAACCGCACGCGCAAGGACTTTATAGCGGACCGTGCGCTGAAGGCTGCCGGCTTTAAGGATGCCTGCGGGCGGGATACCGTAATTGGCGTATACCGCCTTGCGATGAAGACCAACTCCGACAATTTCCGCCAGTCCTCCATACAGGGCGTTATGAAGCGCCTGAAGGCGAGGGGCGCGCAGCTTGTGATCTGCGAGCCGACGCTCGAGGACGGGAGCGAGTTCTTCGGCAGCAGGGTCGTGAACGACCTTGAAAAGTTCAAGGGAATGTGCGATCTGATAATTGCGAACCGTTATGACCGCGTGCTTGACGACGTGCGCGAAAAGGTCTACACAAGGGACGTTTTCGGCAGGGATTGATCGAACGATAAAAAACGCTCCTGCGTGACAGATCCCGGCGTGTACACGATGCAGCATCAGCGCAGCATGATCGGGAAAAAGAAGCTGATCGGAAGCGCCCTCATCCACCGCTCGTTCCTCGCGGTCCCCCTTCCCCCAGGGGAAGGCTGTTTGTCGGTGGAAAACTGCCCCGGGGCGGACGCAAGCCTCTCCCGAGGCATATCCCGTTTTATTAAATAATCAAGCATGGTATGGAGTTTCCTCCGATACCATGCTTTTTTGGTTTATGGTTTTTCAGGTGCGGACAATTTGTGTCCCCGATCCATTATTCCCGTTATATCCCGAGGTAATCAAAGAATACCGGGATACGCTCTTCCCAATACGCCTCGGAATGCTCCGCGCCGGGCACTATGCGGGCCGCGGCGAAAGCGCC
>CAMZAY010000190.1 GCA_947304365.1 uncultured Clostridia bacterium
CATATGCATCTGCTCGGCGGCAGGAGCATGGAGTGGCCTCCGGGTTAGTCTTTCGGATACTTCCGTATGGAACTGTCAAGATACACAGTTAACGCAATAAACGCCCTCTCAGGGGCACAGGAATGCGCAAAGGAATTCGGTCACCGCTTTGTAGGCAGTGAGCATTTGCTTATGGGCATTATTAAGTGCGGCGACAAAGTCTCGGATTTGCTTGTAAGATACGGCGTTGATCGGGACGGAGCCGCGCCTTTTATCGATTCCGTTGTCGGCGGAGGCAGAAGCGTATTTACCGACAGCTTTGGCAATACGCAGTCCGTTAAGCGAATACTCGAGCTTGCGCTTTACGAGGCTAAATCGGCGGGCGCTGACATGATCGATACCGATCACATCCTGCTTTCGATAATGCGTGAAAGGGATTCTACCGGCGCAAGGATCATCGATTCGCTTTGCACCGATAAGGCGGCGCTCAAGGCGGCGCTTTTACAGCACGGCGGTGAAGACGAAGACGAATCGCTTCCGTATGGAGCCGATGATATCGAGTCCGATTCGCCCCCCGCGGTATTCAGGAAGGAAGGCTCTGCGCCCGTGCTCGACGCTTATTCGGTCGATCTGACCGCCCTTGCGCGGCAGGGAAAGCTCGATCCGGTCATCGGGCGCGACGGAGAGATCATAAGGGTGCTTCAAACCCTTTGCCGAAGGACAAAGAACAACGCCGTGCTGATCGGCGACCCGGGCGTCGGCAAATCTGCCGTAGCGGAGGGGATCGCCAACAGGATCGCTTCGGGCAGCGTTCCCGCGATGCTTGCGGATTCGCGCCTTATCAGGCTTGATTTGAGCTCCATGATCGCCGGTACAAAGTATCGCGGTGAATTCGAAGAACGCCTTAAAGCGGCGCTGGACGAGTTAAAAAGCGACCCGCGCATAATACTTTTCATCGACGAGATCCATACCATAGTCGGCGCGGGTTCCGGCGAGGGAAGCCTTGACGCCGCCAACATAATGAAGCCCGCGCTCGCGCGGGGAGAGCTTCGCGTTATCGGCGCGACGACAGTTGAGGAATACAGGTCTTTCATTGAAAAGGACGCCGCTCTCGAGCGAAGATTTACTCCCGTGCTGATCTCCGAGCCGGATAAAGAGCAGACCCGTGAGATACTCCTCGGGCTTAAATCCCGCTATGAAAAGCATCACGATCTTTATATAGACAGTGAAGCAGTCGACGCCGCCATTGATCTTTCCGTGCGTTATATCGCAGACCGAAGGCTTCCCGATAAGGCGATAGATCTTATCGACGAAGCATGCGCAAAAAAAAGGATGCTTCCGGATCAGACCGAAAGCGTTGAATCCGCCGCCGCGAAAGGCGATTATGAGCTTGCAAGAAAGCTTCGCGGAATGAGGGGAGCGTCCTCGGGATGCGAGATACATCTTTCTGCGGCCGATATAGCGGAAGTGATAGGGGACAGGACCGGACTGAGCGTCGATATGATACTCGGCAAGGACAGATTCTTGGGCCTTGAAGCAGAACTCCGTAAATCGGTATTCGGTCAGGACGAAGCGATTAAATCCGTTTCCGCCGTTATGAGAAGAGCCGCAGCGGGCCTCGAGGGAACAGACAAGCCTTTTGCCTCATTCGTATTTGCCGGGCCTAAGGGCGTAGGCAAAAGGACCCTTGCCGTACGATTGGCCGAGACATATTCCACGTCTTCGGTCGTTCGGCTGAACGGTAATGATTATTCCGATGAGGCGTCGGCCG
This sequence comes from uncultured Clostridia bacterium, assembly GCA_947304365.1. Lineage (GTDB taxonomy): Bacteria > Bacillota > Clostridia > Christensenellales > CAG-138 > UBA3857. The sequence continues at coordinate 1,751 of CAMZAY010000190.1, forward strand.
TTCGGCTGATAGGTGCGCCCGCGGGATATAAAGACTCCGAAAAGGGCGGTTTTCTTACAGAATCGGTCAAGCTTCATCCTGTTTCGGTCATAATGATCACTTCGCCCGATGCGATGCATCTCGCGGCGCTTTCAGTGCTTTCTCAAATACTCGAAAAAGGCTGTATCGAAGACGGAAGGGGCAGACCGGTCGGGTTCTATAACTCTGTCGTCATATTCGTGCTTGACACGAATGATAAGAGCGGAAGGCTCGGCTTCTCGTCGGATCAGTCTTATTCAGACGCCGATAAGCTTTTGAAGATGCTGCCATCTTCCGTTGTTTCAAACGTGGACGATACGGTCAATTTCGTTCGTTTGACTGCCGATCCCGTTAAAGAAATCGTACGCAGTCAATTGAATTCCGTTTCCGAAAAGGCGGCGGCGCGTGGTATAACGCTCGGCTTCACAGACGAGACCGTTGATTCTGTCGCTGGACTATTCAGCGGAAGCGTTTCAGGCTTACCTCGAAGGATAACGCTTCTTGTCGAGGATGGACTCAGCACGGCGGTTTTAAACGGCGCTGTCGCCTCCGGCGATACCGCGATAGTTGAATATAAAGACGGTGAATACCTTGTAAGAAAGGTCGAATTAAAATGAAGATTTTGAAATTTCCGCTCGGGATACGTTTTGATCTGCTGAAGGATACTGTCGACGAAGACGATATCTCGTTTATCCTTAAGGAGCTTACTGGCGCTCTTTCGAGGAAGGACGTCGAAGGGCTTTATATCTACGGCGGGGTATGCCCGCTTGACGAACGCGACGGCAAGGGGATCTATACCGTTGTTTTCATGAACGGCGATATGGTCCCGATGCGCGATCTTTACGCCAGGCTCGATACCGACGCGGTCATACACAGCTTGACGGATGCGAAAACCCCTTACGTTCAGAATAACGTTATACGCGAATTCGACGGGATGGAGTTCTTCGGCGTCGCAGGCGCCGACGGCAGATTGACGGAGGGCAGCGGCCGGGATATCGTATTCCCGGAGAAAACGGACGACCGCCAAAAGTACGACGGACAAGGTTACATACTTGCCGCTCCGAACGCTTTTAAGGGCACGATATCTGCCCGCGAAGCTTCAAAGCATATCGCAAGAGCCATCAGGAAGGTTTTTCCCGGGACGACAGTCGTTCCCGTGCCCGCGGCGGACGGCGGCGACGGCACGCTCGACGCGATAGAAAACGCCGTCTATTCCTTCCGCCACAGCATGAACGTGACGGGTCCCTATGGGGATAAGCTTTGCGCAGATTATCTCGTTATTGACGGTACTAAGGCCGTTATAGAGTCCGCGCTCGCAAGCGGAATTGCTCTCTGCACTGGAAAAGAGCTCGACCCCTTGCATGCAACGAGTTACGGTACGGGCGAATTAATGCTTCGCGCCGCACATGAGGGCGTGAAGGAGATATACGTTTGCCTTGGCGGCTCCGCCACGAACGACTGCGGTATAGGCCTTGCGCGGGCTCTCGGCGTAA
>CAMZAY010000191.1 GCA_947304365.1 uncultured Clostridia bacterium
GGCGTCTCCGCGCAGGCGGTCAGCAAATGGGAGCGCGGCATGACCACGCCGGATATCAGCCTTCTGCCCGATCTTTCGGTATTCTTCGGCGTCAGCATAGACGAGCTTTTCGGTCTTACCGAGGAAAAGGAGTACGACCGCATACAGAACATGCTCTGGGACGAGCGTCTGCTCACCGCGGACGAGATATGGCGCACCGAGCGCTGGATCGACGAAAAGGTAAGCGCGGGCTACCGCGCCGCGGATTGTCTGCGCCTTAAAGCGGATATGTACAACCACCTTGCCCGCGCCTATAACGAGCTGGCGGCGGACGCCGCGATGGAGGCGCTTGCGGCGGATCCCAAATGCGTCGACGCGCATTCCGAGCTCAACGAGGGCCTCCGCGGGTTCGTGCCCGATTGGAACGTCCGCAATCACTACAAGCTGATCGCGTTCTACAAGGATTTCGTAAAGAAGAATCCCGAGGATTGGAGGGCGTTCATGTGGCTCCTCGATAATCTGCTGGACGACAAGCGCCTGGCCGAGGCGGAGGAAGCCCTTCGCGGGCTCGAAAAGGCGGACAACACGTTCCGCAGCCCCCTCTACCGCGCAAAGCTCCTGCTTGCAAAGGGCGAGCACGAAGAGGCGCGAAAGCTCTTCGCCCGGATGGAGAAGGATTACGAGAACGAGTGGATGGTGTTCTTTGAAATATCCGAGCTCTGCATACTGGACGGCGACTGCGAAAGCGCCATCGAGTACATGAAAAAGGCCCAGGCGAAGCAGAAAAAGCCCCGCTTTGCGGACACCTACGAGGCGCTCTCCCAGCTCTATGAGATCGCGGGCGACTACGGCAGCGCCATTACGACGCTTGAAGACGAGCTCAAGCTCTTCAAGGAGGATTGGGGCTTTGATAAGGGCGAGTCCGCGGACTTTGTGAGAAGGAACATCGCAAGGCTCAAAAAAATGAATAAGTGATAAAAAAGAAGCTGCCGCTCTTCGCGGCAGCTTCTTCGTTTTTACTTGAACAGCCCTTTCTTCTTGGGCTTTGTTTTTTGGGCGTCGCCGTCGCCCAGCTCCTCGGCGAGCCTTACAACGAGCTCGCGCTGTTTTTCGTTGAGCTTCCTCGGTATCTCGACGGTGATGTTGACGTACATATCGCCCTTCTCGTTCTGATTGAGCTTCTGTATGCCGAAGCCCTTCATGCGGAACGTCTTTTGCGTGGGGGTCCCCTCCGGGATGGTGAGCTTCACGTCGTTTTCGAGCGTGGGGATATTGATCGCGCCGCCGAGTATCGCGGTGGTGACGGGGATCGAAACGTTCTGGTGGATATCTGCGCCGTCGCGCACGAAGCGCTTATGCGGCTTTACGCGGATGCCTATATGAAGGTCGCCCTTGGGACCGCCCCTCAAGCCGTCGTCGCCGCCGCCGGAGATGCGGATCGTTTGCCCGTCGTCGATGCCGGCGGGTATCTTTATCTTGCGCTTCTGGATGTTCCTCACCCTGCCGCTGCCGCCGCACGCCTTGCAGGGATCCTTTATAATGCGGCCCGTGCCGTTACACGTTGAGCAGGGAACGGTGGTCTGCATTGTGCCGAGAATCGTGTTCTGCACGCGGGTGACTTGACCGCGCCCGCCGCATGTGGGGCAGGTCTGCGGAGAGGAGCCGGGAGCCGCGCCCGTGCCGCCGCACTGGGAGCAGTTCTCCTCACGGCGGTACTGGATCTCCTTCTCACAGCCGAAGGCCGCTTCCTCGAAGGTGATGGTGAGAGTTTGACGGAGGTTCTCGCCCCTTGTCGGAGCGTTGGGATTGGAGCGGGTCTGGCTGCGCCCGAAGATATCGCCGAAGATATCGCCGAATCCGCCGAAGGGCGAGCCGCCGCCGAAGCCGGACCATGCCTCGGAATAGCCTCCGCCGGCAGCGGGATCGAACGCGGCGTGGCCGAACTGATCGTACTTGGCGCGCTTGTCCGCATTGGAAAGCACCTCGTACGCCTCGTTTACCTCCTTGAATTTGGCCTCCGCTTCCTTGTCGTCGGGATGAAGATCGGGATGATACTTCTTCGCCTGGCGGCGGAATGCGGATTTTATCTCATCGTCGCTCGCCGTCTTGTCAACGCCGAGCACCTCGTAATAGTCTCTCTTGTTTTCTGCCATTTGGGCCTCCTTCGGCGTCAAAGCCAAACCGCTTTAACGCCAATGAATAATGAAAGCCGAAGCCGGTATTCATTATCCGCTTAACCTTCGTTTGGCGGAGGGACTCTCCCTCCGCCAAACGCAAGACGGATCTTAAATCAGTTCTTCTTATCGTCGTCCACTACTTCGTAATCGGCGTCGACCACGTTGTCGTCATACGCCTGGTTCGCGGCCTCGGCGTTGGCGGCGGGATCGGGCTGCTGCTGCTGAGCCTGCTGCTGATAGACCCTGCCGAACACCTCATAGGATACCTCGGTGAGCTTCTCGGTCGCGGCCTTGATCGCGGCGGTGTCGTTCCCGCTCACGGCGTTCCTGACGTTCTCTATCTCGGCGTTGATCTTCGCCTTGTCGGCGTCGTTGATCTTATCGCCCATTTCCTTCATGGACTTCTCGGTCGCGGCGATCATGCTGTCGGCATGGTTCTTGACCTCGACCTCCTCCTTATGCCTCTTATCCTCCTCGGCGAACTGCTCCGCCTCGCGGACCGCCTTCTGGATATCGTCCTCGGAGAGGTTGGTGGAAGCGGTGATGGTGACCTTCTGCTCGTTGCCGGTGCCGAGGTCCTTCGCGGAAACGTTGACTATGCCGTTGCCGTCGATATCGAAGGTGACTTCGATCTGGGGGACGCCGCGGGGTGCGGGCGCGATGCCGGAGAGCTGGAAGCGTCCGAGCGTCTTATTGTACTGCGCCATCTCACGCTCGCCCTGGAGCACGTGTACCTCGACCGAGGTCTGACCGTCTGCCGCGGTGGAGAAGATCTGCTTCTTCTGCACGGGGATGGTGGTGTTCCTGTCGATCAGCCTGGTGAACACGCCGCCCAGAGTCTCGATGCCGAGGGAAAGCGGGGTGACGTCGAGCAGCAGGATATCCTTTACCTCGCCGCCGAGGATACCGCCCTGGATAGCGGCGCCGACCGCTACGCACTCATCGGGGTTGATGCCCTTGAAGGGCTCCTTGCCGGTGATCCTCTTAACGAGCTCCTGCACGGCGGGGATACGGGACGAGCCGCCGACGAGTATGACCTTGTCGATCTGGCTGGTCTTGAGGTTCGCATCCCTCAGCGCCTGCTCCA
>CAMZAY010000192.1 GCA_947304365.1 uncultured Clostridia bacterium
AAGCACACTCGCGGCTCGGCGTCAGACCTGTCGGGTATGCTGCACCACGCGAGCAGAGCGCGCCTCGCGTGTTCGATGCGGTCATAAGGATCGCCCTCAGCAGGCACGCCTGTTTCGGTATGGAAAAGGAAGCCGCGTGCGAGTATTGTAAGAATACGCGCGAAGCCGTGGAAATCCTCGAACATGCTGAATACGAACCGTCCCATATAGGTCGTGTCCGTGCTCTTATCCGATTTATACTCGGGGAAATGCGTGTATGCGAGGAATTCGCCCCATTCGTCAGTCATGCTTTTCACCGTCCTTTTCTTCCTTGGGGAGCTTTTTCAGCATACTCATAGTCGAACCGAGCAAGGCTTCGATCGCAAAGTTACGGTTGCCCGTGGCATATGCGAGAGAGACCGCAGAGAAGAATCGCCATTTGTAATTCGCGAGGCCGTTTTCGCGCAGGATCTCGATAAGATTGTTGTGAATTGTCCAATACGGATCCTTTGAGTCTTCGCAACCCGTGACCAGCTTTTTCAGGATATCGCTGTCGTCCGCTCTCGTCCATGTCGAAAGACCTATTTCCCTCCGATACACGTTGTCGAGATCGAGAAGGATATCCCCCAGTATGCGATACCCGCTCCCGCGGAAGTCACAGAACAATTCACGGTGATCATACGCTTTTTCGTTTATATGTGCGGCGATCCTGTCAAAAGCTTCATCGCGCTTTTCCGGAGGAGTGAACTGCCATTCGGAGGCTTTCAGCTCCGATAGCGCGGTGCGGATGTCAGCCGCCGAGCCGTTGTCAACAGCGCGGTAAAGCTCGAGAGGATCGATCTCCGCATCCTTTCCCTTCGCGTACAGTATCCGCATAATGTCCCCAAGGCGTGCGAGCTTCGTTTCGTCATACTCCCGTGCGCGGCAGCGGCGCTTTGCCGTTTCGTAATCGCGGACGAGCGAATTCATAAACTCTATCTCATGCGGTCTGTGGAAGGTCTCCCAGTTATCGTAACCCGCAAAATTGAAGAGGTGCTTCGGATCGGGCGTTTCAGGGAAATGCCTCGGCGTCAGCTTATCAAGCATTCTCGCGTAATACGGCAAACGCTCCATGTTGGAGGTAACGCTGTCCCAATCGACCGAGGCGAAAAAACCCTTGAGCTTCTTCTCTGAAGGATGCGCGGTTTCCACTATCTTCAAATACTTGAGAAACAGGCTGTCGGTCCTGTTCTCATCATCGAAATACTCGGAAAGGTCGGGCTTTATCCCGCTCTTAGCGGAGTCGATCTCAAGCCCCGTCAGTATCGCGAGCGTTTCGGCTTCCTCGGCATACCGCTTTCTGTCGGCAGGATCGGCGTTTTCGTTATACGCCATGATGCCCCTCGTCAGCGCGGCGTTGCTTATCTGCCCGACGCGTGACGAGAAGGTGTTCCTGACGCTCTCGAACCTTGCCTCCCAATCGTTCGCGTCGGAGAACAAGGGCTCGGCTGCGGGTATCTTAAGGACCGGCAGCCTTTCGCTGTCGACCGTATGCTTAAGGATAACTGGCTCAGCAATCGTTTTGACCATATCGCCGTCGTAATCAGCTCCGCCCAACCGCTCGGGAATGAGCGAACGAGAATCGACCATTACGACATAGCCGAGGTGCGCCAGGTACATATCGCGATACGGGGTATGAAACTTTGTGGGGACTGCGACTGCTTCTTCGTTGCGTGAGATATGCGGGCTGCGGAGCAGCAGGTATTTATCCTGTATGGGCCTGCCGTAATCGGCGGGCTTTCTTCCGTTTGAGTCCGGTGCGTAAAACTCGTTTCCAGCCAGCATTTCCGAGCGGAGCCTGTTCAGCATGTCACGCTTCGCTCCGGAGCGTTCGCCTATCACGACAAACAGCCTCATCAGGTCATCGGAAAGATACCTGTTATCTCCCGATACCATCAGATGCCCGACTCCGTATTCATCTAGTATCCTCTTCGCCCGTGTTTCAAGCTCCCTGACGAAAACACGTTCGCCGAATAACAGCGGGTTATTATCCGCGATAAGATATCGAATAGACCATTCGTCTGAGTCACAGAAAATGAATCTGTTTTTGTTGTGCTTAAGATAATCTATCTGCGCGTTACGGTCGGCGACGATCTTATAGTACTCCGTTTCCGTGGTCTTCGTCATCCACTCGCGGGGATCGTTCTCGGGGGAAGTCTCCCAGCCGAGCGGAAGATCGAGCGGGCGGAAATCCTCGGCGGGCATGGCGGCGGTGTTGAGGAACTGATAATTGAAGGTCGTGGTTTTGTCCGGCTTAAGGTTATCCTTCCCCGATACATAGAGCGCGTGACCGTACTTCACGCAGCGTTCAAGATACTCCGCCCATGAAAGCCCGTTCGCCTCCATCCACTTCACGCCCTTGAACATGCTTGACGTCAGTATCATATCGACAGCCTCAACAGGATGCCTCTCGCCCCACATATCGGTCACATAAGTCATGCCCATATTCCTGAACAGCCTTTTAATATCGACCTCATGAACGACGCCCTTGATGTACGGTAAACGGATCTGGAAGGAATGATGGCCGCCTCCAAGCAGCTTTGCAAGCTCCTTCGAGATAAGGCCTTCACCGTCGAACTCCTTTACTTCAACGTCCATCGTCTTGTGCACGCGATGATACTTGCGCACGGGTGCGCTCGTTCCGTCATCCTCAACGGTTATGACGTCGGCGTTAACGATCGTTTTCGGGTTGTCGATAACGACGATCCTATCAGCGGATAGCAGTCCGGGGATATCGTACCGTTCGCCGCTCGTGTACATAAGGCCGTTGTACGCGTACAGCTTTGAGAGCTGGCATTCGCCGATGCGCATCCCGAGCTGTATCCGTTCCCTGAGGGGAGCATATACGTCCTCACGCACGAACGAGAGCACGTTGCTCCGGCTCATGCTCGCGGAGCGTTCGAATGCGACGTAACGATTCGGACCTTTGCCGAGATCGAGGGTTATCCCCTCCGGATGGAACATCGTCTTTGCCCGTTCCTGCAATTCGAGCACGCGGCCCTTAGGGGCTCTGTCAAATATCCCGGAGAAGTCGATGTAAACGATAACGTCCGCGAGACAATCCTCGGAATACGGAATGTCCAATACGAACTGCGCCTGCGTGAACATGGCGCAGGGGTCCTGTTTCGTGTGTTCGATCAGCCTGTCCATTGCCGGAGAAGCCGTGTCAAAGGAGACCTCCGTCTCATTCGACGCAAGCAGCAGCAAGGC
>CAMZAY010000193.1 GCA_947304365.1 uncultured Clostridia bacterium
GCTTCATATTTTTGCACAGAAACTCCTCCTAGATGATCAACACAAACGCCGATTTATCGAGCTGATTATACCACAGCGAAGCATGTTAGGCAACGAAAAAACCTCTCTTTCCCCGGTAGACAAAAGAGGTTTGCTGTATGTGAGATTCTCCAAAATGCGTGCAACCGGGGTTTACCGAAGCCGCGTTTGTTAAGGAAAACCGGACGCAAATCCGCGTGCAGCCTGCGTGCAACCCGCGTGCAACCCATCGTTATTTCAGGCGATTTCAACCTTATCCGAGTTGCTGCATGGACCTTCAAAAAAGCTATATGTATAAAGGCTTTTTGAGCATTTTGAGTAAAGAAAAAACCGGGTTGGAAAACCCGGATTTTTGGTGCGGTCGATGGGACTTGAACCCATACGGTCTCCCATACGCCCCTCAAACGTACGCGTCTGCCTATTCCGCCACGACCGCAAAATTTGATTGCGAAAGCTATTATAATTCGTCCGGGGTATTTTGTCAACACCCAAATTGGGTTTTTGCCGGTATATTTTGGGACCGGGAAGCCGCCCGGATCACTGGAGCTGCAAAAACGACGCCGCGTTGGGATCGAGCGACAGCTCGTCGGGATCCCTCGCGAGCAGCTCATAATGCCCCTGGCAGGCGATCATGGCGGCGTTGTCGGTGCAGTATTTCATATCGGGACGGCAGAAGCGGATGCCGTACTTATCGCATTCCCTTTGGAGGCGTTCTCGCAGGGTCGTATTGGCGGAGACGCCCCCCGCCAGCGCGAGCGTCGTAAGCCCCGCTTCCCTTGCGGCGCGGACGGATTTTACCGTAAGCGCGTCGGTGACGGCCCTTTGGAAGGATGCGGCGAGGTCCGCCTTATTCACGGTTTCGCCCTTCTGTTCGGCGTTATGGAGTATGTTCACGACGGCGGTCTTTAAGCCGGAGAACGAGAAATCGAAGCTTTCGCCCTCGTTGAACGCGGTGTGGAGGGGGAACGCGTTCGCGTCGCCGTCCTTCGCGAGCTTCTCAAGCTCGGGCCCGCCGGGGTAGGGGAGCCCCATTGCGCGTGCGACCTTGTCGAACGCCTCTCCCGCGGCGTCGTCGCGCGTGCGGCCGATCAGCGTGAAATCGGTGTATGAGTTCACGCGGACGATATGGCTGTGCCCGCCGGAAGCGACGATGCACATGAACGGCGGCTCAAGATCGGGATACGTGATGTAGTTCGCGGCGATATGCCCCGTGATATGGTCGACGCCGACGAGCGGCTTTTCCGCGGCGAGGGCGAGCCCCTTTGCAAAGCTGACGCCGACGAGCAGCGCGCCGATGAGCCCGGGCCGGTAAGTGACAGCGATCGCGTCGATATCGCTGAGGCCGACGCCCGCCTTATCGAGCGCGTCCCGCACGACGGAGCCGATCCTTTCGGTATGGCTCCTCGAGGCGATCTCCGGCACAACGCCGCCGTAAAGGCGGTGCACCGGTATCTGCGTATGGACGGAGGTCGAAACGACGTCCCTTCCGCCGCGCACCACAGCCGCCGCCGTTTCGTCGCAGCTCGACTCTATGCCGAGTATGAGCGGGGCGGTCTTTTTGCGGTATTCGGCCGCTTTTATGAGGGATTTTTCGTAATGGGATTCAGGCATGCTTTTTCCTTGTGACGATCAGATAAACCGCGCAGGCGGCCGCCGTGATGCCGACGAGCGCCGCGGAGTAAACGGCGAACCTGCCGATGAAATCGGCGAAGAGCTCCGGCGGACAAATGCGTATCATACGGCTCTGGGCGGGATCGAATGTGGAGCTTTCAAGATCGAGGAACACCACGTGGAACATGGTCCAGAACGAATCGAAGTCGACGGCTATCCATATTCCGAGAGCGATTATCACAACGAGCAATACTCCGAGGGCTATGAGGAAAGCCTTTGAAAATGTCCGCAGAGCATCGGTTTTCTTAAAGCATTTCAGCGTGATCGGTATGGCTGTCCCCATGCCGAGGCTTATTATCCCAAGCCACATGAAGGTCTTTGTGAGCTTCCTTACGTCGCGCATGTGGGAAAGCTCTTTTTCGTTGAAGAAGGGGACCTCCTCCCCGTTTTCTACTATCGTGACGTCAAGATCGTCAGCGCGGCCGGTCGAATAATACATCATTCGGCTTAGCACGCGGGAGGCGTCCTCGGCGGAGATATCGTACTCCTTGTAGATCGTGTTTTCAAGGTTATACAGGTACTCCTTGTAAAGCCAGCCGGTGCGGTTGAAAATGGCGTTCAGCGCCGCTGCGAGCAGACCGAAAAGCAGGAGCACCGCGCCAATTACGGCGATTATTTTGACGGCTGTTTTCATAGCTTGCCCTCCAGAAGCTTTTTATGCGCCTCGAACGCGCGGGCGAGATACTCCTCCGCGCACATGCCGAAGTAGGGATCGTCCCCTTCGGGAACGAGCGCCTTGCCGAATTTATCGGTGAGCGGATGCTCTATCTCAAGGCTCCACGCGCCTGAGTACGCGGAATCGATTATCTCGCTCCGGACGAGCGGCCAGTCGGTCGTGCCGTCGCCGGGGATGTTGTGCGCGTCGCGGTCGCCGTAATTATCGTGGAGATGCACCGCCTTTATACGGTTAGAAAAATCGCGGCAGATGCGCGTTTCGGGGCAGACGTAATGATTGTGCCCGGAGTCGAAGCAGACGCCGATCCTGTCGGAATCGACGCGCTCCATGAATTCGTAGAGCCTCTTCGGGACTTTGAGGTTCTCGAACGCGAGGTCCACGCCCGCGCGTTCCGCCGCTTCCGCCATGCGCATGAAGCGGGAAAAGCCGAGCTCGTTGAACGGGGGAGGGGTGGTCGTCCTCGTCAGATGCACGACGAGCGTCTTAACGCCGTAAACGCCCGCTTCCGTAACGAGCCCTATCAGCTCCGAGAGGTATCTTTCGCCCTCGCCGCCTTCCTCCCAGAGGGAGTTTACGCGCGCAAAATGAAGATGCGCGTTCTCTACGGCAAGACCGTATTTCGCGGCGGTCTCCGCCTTGTGTGGGATGGACGGCTCGAATTCCGATTCGGTCGCCCACCAAAGAAGGACGGACTTGAACCCCGCCTCCGAAATAAGACGAAGGCGGTCTTCAAGCTCCAATGGATAGCCGAACCATCCGGCCATTGCGGGGGTGGAGTTAAACATGATCAGTCTTTGCTTTCTTCAAGAAAGGAATCGAGTATCGCCGCGGCGGAGGCGACGAACACCGTGCAGGG
>CAMZAY010000194.1 GCA_947304365.1 uncultured Clostridia bacterium
GCCGCCGACAATGAGAGCGGGCACGATTATGCCCTTCCTGACGTAGAGCGCGCCCGTGCCCTTGGGGCCGTGGAATTTGTGCGCCGACATGGAGAGCATGTCGATATGCATCGCCTTAACGTCGATGGGCAGATGCCCCACAGCCTGTACGGCGTCGGTATGGAAGAGGACGCCCTTTTCATGGCAGAGTTCGCCGATCTCGGGTATGGGCATTATCGTGCCGACCTCGTTGTTTGCGAACATGATCGAAACGAGTATAGTATCGGGACGGATCGCCTCCCTTACCTGATCGACGGTCACCATGCCGTACTCGTCGACGGGAAGATAGGTCACTTCATAGCCGTTCTTTTCAAGCATCTGGCAGGTGTGCAGCACCGCGTGATGCTCGACTGCCGTGGTGATTATGTGACGGCCCTTCTTCGCATAACGCTCCGCAACGCCGCGGATCGCGGTGTTATCGGCCTCGGAGCCGCCGCTCATGAATATGATCTCGTTTGCTTCGGCGTTGATGGCGTCAGCCACCTGCTGCCTTGCCCTGTCGACCGCCATCTGGGACTGCTGTCCGAAATAGTGGGGGCTGGAGGGGTTGCCGTAAACCTCGGTCATGTAGGGCATCATTTCGTTAAGGACTTCGGGAATGAGCCTTGTGGTAGCCGCGTTGTCAAGATAAACTCTCTTCATTCTATATTCCTTTCCAGCTGAACGATGTAATCGTCCGCCATATCCTTTATCGTGGTGGTATTCAGCACGTCGTCAATCTTCCGCTGAAGCTTTAACCAGAGCGGCCGTGCGGAGCAGGAGCAGGCGTTCGAGCAGCTCCCGGAGCCGTCGACGCCGACGCAGTCGAGTATCGCGGTTGTCCCTTCGAGCGCGCGGAGGACTTCGCCGACAGAGATCTCCTCCGGGGGACGGGAGAGGGTGTACCCGCCGGCGGCGCCGCGTGCGGATCTGACGAGCTTCGCCTTCTTCAATGCGGCAATGAGCTGCTCGAGATAAGCGACGCTGACGCCCTGCTTTTCGGCAAGCTGATTGACGGAAAGACGCTCGCCCGTTTCGTACACGAGGGCGATGTCCACCATTGCCTTGATCCCGTATCTGCCTTTTGTCGATAGCTTCATATTCAATACCCGACTTTCTTTTTCCGGATGGTATTTTAACACCGCCGAATAGTCTTGTCAATAATTCCGAGTAAAATACTTGGATATATTTTAAGCATAATAAAACCCGCGCCCGGGGCGGATGCGACCTTGGGCGCGGGTATTGCTCTTTTCCTGTCAAACGCTTATCGTCGGCGGTTCGCTCCTGCCGACCTTGGGCAGTATCACCGGGTTTTCCTTGACCGCTGGGAGCGCGGGGGAAACGCTGACGGACGGAAGCCTTACGAGCGCGTTCGAAAGCACCTCGTCGGCATACTTCACGTAAACGATGTTGAGCGCGGAGAGGATATCCTTTGGGACGTCCTCAAGGTCCTTGCGGTTCGCCTCGGGGATAAGCACGTCCTTGACCCCCGCGCGTACGGCGGCAAGCAGCTTTTCCCTCAAGCCGCCGATGGGGAGCACCCGGCCGCGGAGCGTGATCTCGCCGGTCATGGCAAGCCTTGCCCTGACGTGAATGCCCGTCAGCGCGCTCGTTACCGCGGTAAGCAGCGAAATACCCGCAGAAGGACCGTCCTTGGGCACGGCGCCCTCGGGCACGTGGATGTGGATATCGGTGTTCTTCATGAAGTCGGCGGGGATCCCCAGCTTATCAGCATGCGCCCTGATGCAGGTGATGGCGGCCTTCGCGCTCTCCTGCATGACGTCGCCGAGCTTGCCAGTAAGCTGTATTTGACCGCTGCCGGGCAGGGCTTCGGCCTCTATCTGCATGGTGGAGCCGCCGACGGAAGTCCACGCGAGCCCGTTTACGAGCCCGACCGCGGGCTCCTTTTCGATCTCGTCGTCAAGATACTTCGGCACGCCCAGGTACTCCTGAAGCTTCGCCTTTGTCATTCTGATGCGTTTTGCCCCGGAAGCGAGATCGCACGCCGCCTTGCGGCAGATGGAGGCGATGCACCTTTCAAGCTGGCGCACGCCGGCTTCCCGCGTGTAACCGGATATGACGTCCGCGATTATGGGCGCGGGGATGGACAGCATGGACTTGTTCAGCCCGTGCTTCTCAAGCTGCTTCGGGATAAGGTGGCGCATGGCGATCTCGGCCTTTTCGGTGGCGAGGTAGCTCGGCACCTCGATTATCTCCATACGGTCGCGAAGCGGCTCGGGGATATCGTACAGACTGTTTGCGGTCGTGATGAACATTACCTACGAGAGGACGTAAGGCATCTCGAGGAAAAGATCGCGGAAGGCGAAGTTCTGCGCGCTGTCGAGCACCTCGAGCATAGCGGCTGCGGGATCTCCCTGGTAGTCCTTCGCAAGCTTGTCTATCTCGTCGAACAGCAGCACGGGGTTGACCGTTCCCGCTGTGCGCATGGCGGCGATTATTCTGCCGGGCATCGCGCCGATGTACGTGCGCCTGTGACCGCGGATCTCCGCCTCGTCCTTAATGCCGCCAAGGCTCATGCGGACGAATCTCCTGCCGAGCGCCTCGGCAATGGAGGAGGAGATGGAGGTCTTGCCCACGCCGGGAGGACCGACGAAGCAGATTATCTGCCCGTTGATCTTGCCGGTAAGCTGCGCGACGGCAAGATGCTCGAGTATCCTTTCCTTTACCTTTTCAAGCCCGTAATGATCCCTGTCGAGCACGGCGCGCGCGTTTTTGACGTCAAGGTTATCGTCGCTGGTTTCGGTAAAGGGCAGATCGAGCACGCACTCGATGAACGAGCGCATGGAGGGCATCTCGTGAGAGCCCGCGGGCAATGTCGAAAAACGCTCTATTTCCCGGGAAATACGCTCGCGGACTTCTTCGGGAAGGACCTTGTTCTTCAGCCTTTCGCGGAATTCGTCCGCCTCGGTCTGCTCGCTTTCGCCAAGCTCGGTGCGGATGGCCTTTATCTGTTCCCTCAGGAAATATTCCTTTTGGTTCTTATCGATGGCTTTCCTAACGTCGTCCTCGATCTTGCGGGAGAGCTTCGCAAACTCCTCCTCGCGCGACATAACGGTGAGCAGATCGAGGCAGCGCGAAGACTGGTCCTCCTGCTCGATAAAGTTCTCCCTGTCGTCATAGCGCTGCATTACGACGTTCGC
>CAMZAY010000195.1 GCA_947304365.1 uncultured Clostridia bacterium
GCTTGACGACGTTATCAGGATCGAATACGGGGATCCGTATTCCGAAAGGATGAAGAAGCTTATAGGCAACGTGACAGGCGTGCCCAGCGGAGTGACCGAGCCGGTGCTGCTTTCGATGCTTGAGCACTGCGAGGCGAACGGAAGGGTGACGGCGTTCGAGCTTGACCGAAGCGGCAATGACGACGTTACGGGCGTTATCGAGTGCATAGAACGCGATACCGTGACGGTAAGGCAGATCGATCTTTACGGCGCCGACGACGGCTTCACCTGCTTCAGGATAGAGGATATCACGTTCATCAAGCATGATTCCGACGTGCTTTCCGCGCTGACCAAGCTTCGCGCTATGCGTTCGGACGGGGAATGAGCCCCATAACAGAATAAATAATTAAAAGGAATATAGATTATGGAACAAAACACTTACGACGCCTCCCAAATACAGGTCCTGGAAGGACTTGAGGCGGTCCGCCGCCGCCCCGGCATGTATATCGGCTCCACCGATTCGCGGGGCCTGCACCATCTCGTTTACGAGATCGTGGATAACGCCATCGACGAGGCCATGGCGGGCTTCTGCACGCATATCTACGTCACCATCCATCCCGATAATTCCGTTACCGTTATCGACAACGGGCGCGGCATACCCGTCGACACTCAGCAGCAGACGGGCAAATCCGCGCTCGAGGTCGCGCTGACGATGCTCCACGCGGGCGGCAAATTCGTCTCCGGCGGTCTGCACGGAGTGGGCCTTTCCGTCGTAAACGCGCTCTCCGTTAAGCTCATAGCCGAGGTCAGGCGAAACGGAAGCGTCTATCGCCAGATCTGCGAGCGCGGCATAAAAAAGACCGAGGTCGAGATCGTGGGCGAATGCGGGCCCGATGAGCACGGCACCTCCATCACGTTCCATCCCGATCCCGAGATTTTCGACGAGGTGGATTACGTTTACGATATCCTCATAAAGCGCTTGAGGGAGCTTGCGTTCCTCAACGCGGGCGTGACGATCGTCGTGACGGACGAGCGCCCCGATGAAAAGCTTGAGAGGACGTTCCATTTCATGGGCGGCATACGCGAATTCGTGGGCTATCTGAACAAGAACAAGACCGTGCTTGAAAGCGAGCCCATCTATTTCTCCGCCTCGCAGAGCGACAACCCGCTTGAGACCGCAAGCGTGGAGGTGGCGATGCAGTATAACGACGATTACACCGAGAACATCTATACCTATGCCAACAATATCTGCACGACCGAGGGCGGGAGCCATCTTGTGGGCTTCAAGACCGCGCTGACAAGGGCGATAAACGATTATGCCAGAAAGAACAAGATATTGAAGGATAACGACGCCAACCTCACCGGCGACGACGTGCGCGAGGGCCTGACCGCGATAATCTCCGTCAAGCTCGTCGAGCCGCAGTTCGAGGGCCAGACAAAGACCAAGCTGGGCAACGCGTACATAAAGGGCATGGTGGATTCCGCCGTTTCCGAGGGGCTTTCCATCTATATGGAGGAGCACCCGGCCGAATCCAAGCTTATGATCGACAAATGCCTGCAGGCCTCCCGCGCGCGTGAAGCGGCGCGCAAGGCGAGGGATCTGACCCGCCGCAAGACGGCGCTCGATTCCACGGCGCTTCCCGGCAAGCTGGCCGACTGCTCCGAAAAGGATCCCACCAAATGCGAGCTCTTCATAGTCGAGGGCGATTCCGCGGGCGGCTCCGCCAAGGAGGGGCGCGACAGGCACTTCCAGGCAATACTGCCGCTTCGAGGCAAGATACTCAACGTCGAAAAGACCAGGCTCGATAAGATGCTGGGCAATGCGGAGATACGCTGCATGATAACCGCCTTCGGCGCGGGAATGGATTCGGAATTCGACGAAAGCAAGCTGCGCTATCACAAGATAATCTGCATGACCGATGCGGACGTCGACGGCTCGCATATCCGCACGCTGCTGCTCACGTTCTTCTTCCGCCACATGCGTCCCATGATCGAAAAGGGCTACGTGTATATCGCGCAGCCGCCTCTCTACCTCATCAAAAAGGGCAATCTTGAAAAGTACGTCTATTCGGATGAGGAGCTGGAGCGCACGCTTGACGAGATCGGGCGCGACAGGATCACCGTGCAGCGCTATAAAGGCCTGGGCGAGATGAACCCCGAGCAGCTTTGGGACACCACCATGGATCCCGACAAGCGCATAATGCTGCAGGTGACTATGGACGACGCCATCGCCGCGGATCAGATATTCACCGTGCTCATGGGCGACCAGGTGGAGCCCAGGCGCGAATTCATAGAGCTCAATTCCAAGCTCGTTGCGGATCTGGACATCTGAGCCCAAGAAGCTTAGGGGGCATCCTGCGAGCTGTGCGCCGCGCCGCGACAGGTGCGGAACGCGAGGAGTCAAGCATAATTCACCGCTCCTGCGAGACATATCCGCAGATGGCAGCCGAACAAAGCGGGGTCAAAGGGATCGCCCGCTGATGATAATATGAAAAAGAATCTCAAAGGAGTTTGAGAATGGAAGATAAGAAGAATAAGAGAAACCTTGAAATGCTCGGCACGAACGAGCTCCCCACCGATATCGAGGGCGGGCGCATACTGCCCATAAATCTTGTGGGCGAGATGAAGCGCAGCTTCATTTCATACGCGATGGCGGTCATTATCAGCCGCGCGCTGCCCGACGTGCGCGACGGCTTAAAGCCCGTGCACAGGCGCATACTCTATGCGATGGACGAATTGGGCATGCAGCCCGACAAGCCCGTCAGAAAATGCGCAAGGCTGGTCGGCGACGTGCTGGGCAAATACCACCCCCACGGCGATTCATCCGTCTATGACGCAACGGTGCGCCTTGCACAGCCCTTTTCCACGCGCTATCCGCTTGTGGAAGGCCACGGCAATTTCGGCTCCGTCGACGGCGATCCCGCGGCGGCCATGCGATACACCGAGTGCAGGATGAGCAGGCTTGCAACGGAGATGCTTTCGGATATCGACAAGAACACGGTCGATTTCTATCCCAACTTCGATGAAACGCTGATGCAGCCTTCCGTGCTGCCCTCGCGCTATCCGAACCTTTTGGTCAACGGCTCCAACGGCATAGCGGTCGGCATGGCAACAAATATCCCTCCCCATAACCTGGGCGAGACCATCGACGCCGTCGTTGCGATGATCGACGAT
>CAMZAY010000196.1 GCA_947304365.1 uncultured Clostridia bacterium
CGGTGAGGGCCGCGGTGACCATCGCGCGGGTGTACTTGATCTTCATGCGGGAGCCTACGCCGTAGGGACCGCCGGACCAGCCGGTGTTGATCAGGAACGCGTTGGCGTTATGCTCGTCCATGCGCTTGCCGAGCATCTCGGCATAGAGCGAGGGATGCTTGATGAAGAACGGCGCGCCGAACAGCGTGGAGAAGGTCGCCTGGGGCTCCTTGACGCCGCGCTCCGTACCGGCGAGCTTTGCGGTATAGCCGGTGACGAAGTGGTACATCGCCATGTTCTTATCGAGCTTCGCGATGGGAGGAAGCACGCCGAAAGCGTCCGCGGTGAGGAATATGACCGTCTTGGGATGACCGCCTACGCCGGGGATGACGCAGTTGGGGATGTACTCCACGGGATAAGCGACGCGGGTATTCTCGGTGATGGAGCCGTCGTTATAATCGAGCACGCGGCTCTCATCATCCATTATGACGTTCTCAACAAGGGAGCCGAACTTGATGGCGTCCCAGATCTGGGGCTCGTTCTCCTTCGAGAGGTTGATGCACTTCGCATAGCAGCCGCCCTCGAAATTGAACACGCCGTCGTTCGACCAGCCGTGCTCGTCGTCGCCGATAAGCATACGGTTGGGGTCTGCGGAAAGGGTGGTCTTGCCGGTGCCGGAAAGACCGAAGAACAGGGCGGTATCGCCGTCCTTGCCCATGTTGGCGGAGCAGTGCATGGGGAACACGCCGCGCTCGGGCATCAGGTAGTTCATAACGGAGAACATGCCCTTCTTGATCTCGCCCGAATACATGGAGCAGGCGATGGTAACGCGCTTGTACTCGAAGTCGAGTATGATGGCGGCCTCGGAATTGGTGCCGTCACGCTCGGGAATGCACTTAAAGCCGGGGCAGCAGAGCACGGTGAATTCGGGCTTGAAATCAGCCATCTGCTCCTTGGTGGGCCTTACGAAAGCCTGGGTGGCGAAGAGCGCGGAGGCCGCGTTCTCACAGACCACGCGGATGGGAAGACAGTAATCCGTATCGGCGCCGACGTAGCAATCTACCACGAACGCCTCGCGGTTCTGCATATAGGCGCACATCTTGCCGAATATGGCGTCCGCCTTCGCGCGGTCGATGGGCATATTGATCTTGCCCCAGTCTACCTTATCATGCACGTCGGGCGTGTCTACGATAAAGCGGTCGTTAGGGGACCTGCCGGTATACTTGCCGGTGTTGATGACAAGCGCGCCGGTGTTGGCGAGCTTACCTTCGCCGCGGGCGAGCGCACGCTCGGTCAGCTCGGCGGGAGACAGGTTGCGGTAGATCGCGGAAAGCTCCGTGATGCCCATTGCTTCGAGATAGTTCTTCATGATTCGCTCCTTTGAAAAGATTTTATTTTTCTCTGGGATTACTTATGGATGAAAAGCACGCCGAGCGTATTCGGCCCGCAGTGGCTCGAAACGGCGCAAGCGGCGCTGGTGACGAGCACCTCCTTGAAATAGCCGAGGCTCTTTACCTCCTCGACGCTGATCCTGATAAGCTCGGGATCGCAGCAAGCGCTCGTAACGAATATCCTGTCGGGACGGATGTCGTCAAGGTCGGCAAGACGGTCATGGATATAGTTCACAAGCACCTTCGACAGCTTGCCGCGGTACTTCTTGCCGACGCGCATCTTGCCGTCGACGACCTCGATACAGGGCTTGAGCTGAAGAAGATTCGCGCCGAGTGCCGCGACCGAGCTGCACCTGCCGCCCTTCGCCATGTACTTGAGCGTGTCGAGTATAAAGCTCGTATCCACCTTGGGGATGATATCCTCCTCGCAGATCTTAACGATATCCTCCGCCTTCATGCCGGCGGCAGCCATCTCGCAGGCGGCGAGCACCGTCTGCCCGATGCCGGAGGAGAGGTTCCTCGAATCGACCACGTAGACGCCTTCGGTCTCCGCGGCGGCGAGCTTCGCCACGTTATACGTCGTCGAGAAGCCCAGGCTGATCGTGAAATGGATGATCTCACAGCCGGGATCCTTTTCGCGGATGGCGGCGAAATGCTCGTTAAAGTCGTGTATGCTCTGGGCGGAGGTGGAGGGCATTTCGCCCGTCTCGTCCACAAGATCGAACAACCCGTCGGCGGTCATATCCACACCGTCGCGGTATTCCTTTCCTGCGAGGGAGATATAGATGGGCAAACGGGCAATATTGTACTTCTCGTACAGCTCATCCGAAAGATCCGCCGTGGTGTCACAAGAGATCCTGATCATATGATACCTCATAAAAATAAAGAATAAACGGCTGTGTTTTGCCAACTTTTATTCTATCACATAAATCCTTTCGTGTAAAGAAAAAAAACGCGCTCTGCAGCAAATACGAAAAAAGGCGATAATTTGTATTATCGCCTTTTTAATCAATAATTTATCCTTATTTGATTATCACGCCGTCCCTGTACTGAGGAACGGTATCGGTCGTATCGGGGGTGAAGCAGTATTCCACGTCCTTATCGAAGCCGAGCGCGGCAAGACGGGAGTAATGGAACGTCTTTGAAATATCGAAGCGGTCTTCCTTCCAGCCGTTGTAGAGCGATTCGCAGATGATCGCCATATCGGAAAGATCGCCCGGGCGGATCGTCGCGAATCCGCGCACCGCGTCGATTATCGCGCCCGCCGTGCACAGGTCGTCGGCGGAGGGTTGTCCGTCGGTCCCGGCGCAGACGATCAGGATATCGTGCCCCTCGCAGGAGGCGGCCTTCGCGGCGGCGGTCCTGTTTATCATGGCGCCGATCAGTATCTTTTCCGCGCTCTTTACGGAGTGAAGCGCGCCCGTGCCGTTTGTGGTGGAGATGATGACCGTTTTGTTTTTGACCGTGCGGGAGAGATATTCCTCCGGAGAATTGCCGAGGTCGAAGCCCGATATCTTTATCCCGCCGCGCTCGCCTCCGAGCACGCACTCGCGCGAGCCGAGCCTTGACGCAAGAGCGACCGCGTCGCCCGCGTCAACGGTGGGGACGACCTTTATCGCACCGCCGTTGAGGGCGCAGATTATGGACGTGGTCGCACGGAGCACGTCGACCACGACGACCGTCGTATCCTGGAGCTGATTGTCCGTCTGCTTGCCGAATACGGGAAGAACGTCGATCTTCATAGCAAAAATAACCTTTCCGTAGAATTTGCCTTT
>CAMZAY010000197.1 GCA_947304365.1 uncultured Clostridia bacterium
TATCGTTTCAATGGAATCGACGACGGTCTTGATCGGCGCCTTGCCGTTGCCGTAAGTAAAGTCCCTGAACTTGCGTGAGATCATCTGGCGAAGACTTGCCGCCTCTTCAAAGGGGCAGGGGTAATCGCCGAGCTCTGCATAGGAAACGCGCGCATACGGCGTCTCCTGCACATATTCGCCAAGACGCGCACGGGCAATGCCCTCGACAAATACGCGCGTATTCCCCTCGGGGAGCTTTATTATTTTTGTTATGCGGCAAACGCAGCCGTAATCAAACAGGTCCCTGCGGGTTATCTCCGCCGCGCGGGGATCGCGCTGACATACGATCAATATCCTGCTGTCCGAATTGACTGCCGCGTCGACGGCGGCGACGTTGGCCGCTCTGCCGAGATCGAAGCTCAGCACAACGTAAGGCATCGCGACGATGCTCCTGAGGGGCACGACGGGCAGACTATCGCTGAAATACTCGTTCAAGATCCAAAACCTCTCCTTCCTTCAGTATGCCTTTTAGGTGGATTATACAGGATTCTTGTCGAATTATCAATATTTTTAGCATGAACAATATTTGCCGGGAGAGCGGCAAAACGGATATGTGCGCAAAATATGGGTAATATTTAACTTATATATTTTATTGCCGGGACATTTTGTGGTATAATACTATGAATTACAATACTGATACTATGCCCTTTTGCGCTTGACCGCAGGGGATCATACCGAAACGGAGGATAAGATGGCTATAAGGAAGATCCAGACGGGCGATGCAGCTTGTCTTTACAAGGTCGCAAAACCCGTAAAAGAATTCAATGAAAAGCTTTGGCAGCTGCTCGACGACATGGCCCAGACCATGTACGAGGCGGACGGCTGCGGCCTTGCCGGCCCGCAGGTCGGCATACTTCGCCGCGTCGTCGTGATCGACTGCAGCGAGGATCGCGATCAGCTTATCGAGGCGATCAATCCCGAAATAATAGAGACCTCCGGCGAGCAGGGCGGCATGGAAGGCTGTCTCTCCTTCCCGGACGAACAGGGCTACGTAATAAGGCCGAACGTTGCGGTGATGCGCGCGTTCGACAGGAACGGCAATGAGTTTACGATCCGCGGAGAGGGTCTGCTCGCCCGCGCCATGCTGCACGAGTGCGACCATCTCGACGGCAAGGTATATAAGCGGCTCGTTATCCCCACGCCGGAGGATTATAAAGAGGATCGGGAATAAGATGAGGACAGCTTTTCTGGGTACTCCCGAATTTGCCCTGCCGTCGCTTAAAATGCTGTATGAGGCAGGTCATGAAATAGCGGTATTCACTCAGCCCGACCGCCCGCGCGACCGAGGCCACGGCATCGCCATGCCCCCGGTAAAGGCGCTCGCGCTCGAGCTTGGGCTTCCCGTTTATCAATTCGAGAGGATACGCGGGGCGGAAGGCGTCGCCGCATTAAGGGAGTTTGCTCCGGAGCTTATGGTAACAGCCGCCTTCGGGCAGATACTTTCGGCTGAAAACCTCTCCATACCCGAATTCGGCTGCATCAACGTTCACGGGAGCCTGCTTCCCAGGTACCGCGGCGCCGCGCCAATACAGTGGGCGGTAGTAAACGGCGAAGAGGTCACGGGCGTTACCACCATGATGACAGAGCTCGGGCTCGATTCCGGCGACATACTCATGAAGCGCGAGACCGCGATCGGCGAGGACGAGACCGCGGGCGAGCTGTATGAAAGGCTCTCCGTGATAGGCGCCGAGCTGCTTAATGAGACCGTTTCCGCGCTTATTGACGGCACGCTTGAAAGGACGCCCCAGAACGAGGCGGAAGCCACGCACTGCGGCATGATCAAAAAGGAGATGGCGCGTATCGACTTTTCAGCTCCCGAAAAAAAGGTGCACGATCTCGTAAGGGGCATGAATCCTGCGCCGGTCTCGTTCACATCGATGGACGGGCAGCCGGTAAAGATCTATAAGACCCAAAGGCATCCGGAGCTTAAGGGTGCGTTCTGGCTGTACGGCGAATGCGTTGTCGCCGACTGCAAGCGCGGCTTGTTCGTGCAGTGCGCGGACGGGCTTATCGAGATAAGGGAGCTTCAGTTCGCCGGCGGAAAGAGGATGGACGCCAAAGCGGTCCTCAACGGCAAAAAGCTCCTCGGCAAAGTCCTCGGCTTATGACGGGCAGGCGCGCGGCATACAACATACTCCGGCGCGTAACGCAGGAGGGCGCATACGCAAATCTTGCCGTAAAGGAGGAATTCGACCGTTCGGACGATCGCCCGACAGACATCGGACGAACGACCGCATTGGTCTATACCGTGCTCGAGCATATGAGCTGGTGCGATTTTATTATCGGCAGCTATGCGAAGGGCAGGGTGCATTCGTCCGTAAGGACGGTGCTTCGCATTGCGCTGACGGAGATATTCTTCATGGATACTCCCGATCACGCCGCATGCGATTCGGCGGCGAAGCTCACTGCCGAGATAGGCAAATCCGGCGTAAAGGGCTTCGTTAACGGAGTGCTTCGCTCCGTCATAAGGGACAGGGACGCTGGCAAGCTCCCGCCGCTCCCTTCGGATCCCGTCGAAAGACTGTGCATGATCAGCGGGTTTCCCGCTTTCATAGTTGAGGAATACGTCGGCGAATACGGCGCGGCAAGGGCGGAGAGTCTGCTTCTTGCCAAAACGGAAGGCATAACGCTTCGCGCGGTATTCCCGAAAACCTCAGACGCGGTCTGGGCCCATTTCGAGTCCATGGGAATACCTTGCGAAAACAGCCGCATCGTACCGGATGCGGTCAGGATAAAGGGCGTTAGCGGCGATATCACGGAGGACGAGCTGTTCAAAAACGGAGAAATGACCGTCCAGTCCGAAAGCGCCATGCTCGCCTGCCGCTGTTTGGATCCGAAGCCCGGCATGAACGTGCTCGACGCATGCGCCGCGCCGGGCGGCAAAACGGCGTACATTGCCGATCTGATGGAAAGGAAAGGCTCCGTCACGGCATGGGATATCCATGCGCACCGTGTGGAGCTGACAGAAAAAACGCTTGCGAGGATGGGTGTTTCGGGCGTCTGCGCCTCCGTGCGCGACGCTTCGGAACACGACCCCGCGTTCGATTCGTGCTTCGACGCGGTGCTTTGCGACGCGCCGTGCGCCGGCGAGGGGATGTTTCGCAAG
>CAMZAY010000198.1 GCA_947304365.1 uncultured Clostridia bacterium
TGTTCGACATCATGAACAATGCGGACATACTTCCGCTTACCGACGTTGACGGCATTATAGAAAAGCTTGAGAAAAGCTTTGGCATACGCCTCGCCGAGAAACAGAAAAACGCCGTCAAGGGCGCTGTCGACGAAGGCGTGCTCGTAATCACCGGCGGTCCCGGCACGGGCAAAACGACGATCCTGCGGTTTATAATAGAGCTTATGCACAGCATGGATCTGACTCTTGAGCTTGCTGCGCCTACGGGACGCGCCGCGAAGCGTATAAGCGACACCACCGGTCATGAGGCGAGGACGATTCACCGTCTGCTTGAATACGGCGGGTTCGGGCTTGACGAATTCGCAAAGGACGAGACCGATCCCATAGACGCGGACGTCGTCATAATCGACGAGATGAGCATGGTCGACATCTCGCTTTTCCATGCGCTTCTTAAGGCGATCGCTCCCGGCACCAGGCTCATTATGGTAGGCGATTTCGATCAGCTGCCCTCGGTCGGGGCAGGAAACGTGCTAAGGGACGTGATACTTTCGGAGACTGTACCCGTCGTACGTTTGACCGATATTTACAGGCAGGCGGGCAGGAGCATGATCGTCATCAACGCTCACCGTATAAACAACGGCATGACGCCCGTCGTGGATAAAAACGAATCTGACTTCGTCTTTATAAGCAGACCCTCCGTTGAGGCGGCGCGCGACACGGTGGTATCATTGTGCCGTGAATTCGCTTCGACGAACAGCGAGGGGGAATTTCAGGTGCTCGCGCCGATGAAATCAAACATCCTCGGCGTGTATTCGCTTAACGAGGAACTGCAGAAGACGCTTAACCCGCCTTCGCCCGATAAAGCGGAAAGGCGGTACGGCGAGACCGTTTTCCGTGTGGGCGATAGGGTTATGCAGACCAAGAACAATTACAAGCTCGAGTGGAAGCGCGTTAAATACGGCAAGGGGCAGGAGGACGGCGCCGGCGTCTATAACGGCGATATCGGCACGATAATGGAGATCGGCCCCACCGTGGCTTCGCCCGTAAGGATACTGTTTGACGACGAACGCCTTGCCGAATACGGGCAGGCGGAGCTTGAGGAGATCGAGCTTGCTTACGCCGTATCCATACACAAGAGCCAGGGAAGCGAGTTTTCGACCGTCATACTTCCGCTCGTTTACGGCCCGCCGATGCTGATGAACAGGAACATCCTTTATACCGGCATAACAAGGGCAAGGAACCGTGTGGTGATAGTCGGCTCCGCCAAATGCGTGGAATCGATGGTCAGGAACGTTTCTGGCGTAAAGCGATACAGCGCGCTCGAATACTTCTTAAGGCAGCTTGCCGATACCGAAGAGGTGTGAGATGTCCGTACGGTTCTTCGATAAGCTCAAGCGCATCGTATTCCCGCGTGGGCTGACCTGCGCTTCCTGCCAAAGAGAAGCGGTCGTTAACGAGGAAGGTCTCTGCATCGACTGCGCAGAAGGGATAGAGCGCTTCGTTACCGCGCCTCAAATCGACTATGTGGACGGATTTACCGCGGCCTATATTTATAACGACGTATCATCGAGAATGGTCAAAAAGCTCAAATACAGCGGCGCAAGGTATCTTGCAAGGGTGCTGGCCGATTCGATCACGATCCCGGATGGATGGAAATTCGACGTTGTGGTCCCGGTGCCGCTGCATTATAAAAGGATCCGCAAAAGGGGCTTCAATCAAAGCGAGCTGATCGCAAAGCATCTTTGCAAAAGACTTGGCAAAAAGCTCGATACTTCGCTTTTAGTCAGACGCGCGGATACGAAACAGCAGACAAGGATGACTGCGGCCGGCAGAAGGCGCAATCTGAAGAACGCTTTTCTTGCCGACGAAAGCTGTTCCGGCATGAGCGTATTGCTTATCGACGACGTCAGAACGACGGGCTCGACGTTTTCCGAGTGCGCGAAGACGCTGAAGAAAAACGGCTGCGCGAAGGTTTACGCCGCCGCATGCTGTTTCGCCAAGCCCGATGAACAGGGGATCAAATGACAGGGGATCATTTATGAGCGAAATCATAATCAGGAAGATGAGGGAAGAGGACGTCAAAAGGGTCGCGGAGCTTGAGGCGATCTGCTTTATTACGCCCTGGAGCTACCGTTCCCTTTTGGGAGAGCTTTCGAACGACGTCGCCTATTATGCCGTTGCGGAAGAGGACGGGGAAGTGATAGGCTACGCGGGCGAATGGATAATGTTCGACGAAGCGCATATGACGAATATCGCCGTCGCTCCCGAGGAGAGAAAGCGCGGAATAGCGCGTGCGCTGATACTTCATTTGATGAAGGAAGCGTTAAGACGCGGGGGAGAGCGTATGACGCTCGAAGTAAGGGAAAACAATCATAACGCGCAAAGGCTGTACGCATCGCTCGATTTCGCCTACGCGGGGCTCCGCAAACGCTATTATACCGATACCGGGGAAAACGCGCTGATTCTCTGGAACAACTGCATCATCGAAACCTATGAAAGAAACTGTGATATATGCAGGATAAGATCAAAGGAGGAAGTACAAAATGCTTAAAACCAATTTCAACGCCAAGAACGCTCCCGAGGCGATCGGGCCCTATTGCCATGCGGTCATGGTCGGAAAGATGATATTCATTTCCGGTCAGCTCGGCATCAATCCGGAGACAGGCAAGCTTGCCGAAGGCGTAGAGGCGCAGGCTATCCAGGCGCTGAACAATCTTAAGGCCGTTCTCGAAGAAGCCGGATCCGGTCTCGACTGCCTTGTAAAGACGACCGTTTTCGTCAAGAACATGGCCGATTTCCCGCAGGTGAACAAGCTTTACGGCATGCTTATCCCCAAGCCCCATCCCGCGCGCTCCTGCGTCGAGGTCGCAGCGCTTCCCGCTGGCGGTCTTGTAGAGATCGAAGCCATGGCCGTAATGCGTGTTTGATCCCGACGATCCGAAAAGATTGATCAACTACCGGCCGTTGTTAATGGCGGCGGTCGGTTATATTTTGGGTCTTGCCGTTTTCGCTCTGATTCTTGATATTAACATGAAAACGGCAGGCCGTGTATTAGCGTTCTCGTTTTTGAGCGCTTCGGCTGCTGTCCTCATAATAGTATTCGCAAGGCTTCGTCAACGCATGCTGTGCGTGTTCCTTGCCGCGTTCATATTCGCGTT
>CAMZAY010000199.1 GCA_947304365.1 uncultured Clostridia bacterium
GAGGGACCGAAAAACAAAATTGGAATTCCGGAGAAACATATGAACAAAAGCAATCCGGACCTTACGCCGTTCGCGCAGAGATTGAGAAAGGAAATGACGAAGGAGGAAAAACACCTCTGGTATGATTTCCTCAAAAAGCTGCCCGTGACCGTGAACCGTCAGAAGGTCAAAGGGAACTATATCGTCGATTTTCTGTGTGAGGACGCAAGGCTTGTCATCGAGCTGGACGGAGCGCAGCATTACTCTTTTGAAGGCAGACAAAAGGATGAAAGACGCGACGAGTATCTGAACGGTCTGGGATATCTCGTGCTCAGATACACCGATCATGACGTCAGGACGAATTTCGAGGGAGTGTGTCTTGACATCAAAAGGCACATAGACCAACGAAGATTTTGAAATTCCCTCATCCACCAACGGCTTGCGCCGTCGGTCCCCCTTCCCCCAAGGGAAGGCTGGGCGCTGCCGGGCGCAAATATATTTCGCTCGGGAAAACAAAAGCCTCTTTTTTTCGATAATAAAATGTTATAATAGGTTATCGCAGCAGTTATTTGATCACAGAAGCGAGGGAACGAACGTGAAGCGCACGCGGTTAAGAGACAGCTTTAAACTGAAGCATAAGCCCAAGTGGTTTTCGGCGGTGGTATGCCTTGTGCTGATCATCGGCGCTTTCGTCATGTTCGCGATACCGATGGGGCTTTCCAACATGTTCTCCACGATGATGAACACGGCGTTCGACATACTCGTCAACACCTGCCTTTACATTATGGCGATAGCGGTGCTGATGGGCGCGCTTTCCGCGGTGCTTACCGAGTTCGGCGTGGTCGATATGCTCAACAAGATACTCTCCCCGCTGATGAAGCCCATTTACGGGCTCCCCGGCGCGGCGGCGCTCGGCATAGTTACCACATACCTTTCCGATAACCCGGCTATTCTTTCGCTTGCGGACGACAAGGGATTCAAGAGCTTTTTCAAAAGATACCAGCTCCCCGCGCTGACCAATATCGGCACGTCGTTCGGCATGGGCCTCATCGTTACGACGTTCATGCTCGGGCAGGAGGGCGTCGCCGGGACGAGCCTTATGCCCGCGGTGCTCGTCGGCAATTTCGCCGCGGTGCTCGGCAGCATCGTTTCGACGAGGATAATGCTCGCCATGACCAAAAAGATGTTCGGCAAGGATTCGCCCGCGCTTGACGATAAGGATATCGGCGAGCACGATCATATCGATCATTCGGAGGAGAACCTCGGCATGCGCACGATGAACGCCCTGCTCGAGGGCGGAAAATCCGGCGTGCAGCTGGGCCTCGGGATAATCCCCGGCGTTGTCATAATCTGCACGATAGTCATGATGCTCACCAACGGCGCGGGCGCGGAGGGCTATTCCGGCGCCGCTTACGAGGGCATCGGGCTGCTCCCCCTTATCGCGGACAAGATCAATTTCATAATAAAGCCCCTCTTCGGGTTCGCTTCCTCCGGCGGCGTTTCCGTCCCCATGACGGCGCTGGGCTCCGCGGGCGCGGCGATGGGCCTCGTCCCCAATCTTTTGAAGGAAGGCTTTGCCAACGCGCATGACGTCGCGGTGTTCACCGCCATGTGCATGTGCTGGAGCGGCTACCTTTCCACTCACGTTTCAATGATGGACAGCCTGGGCTGCAAATACCTGACCGGCAAGGCGATACTCAGCCATACGATCGGCGGCATTTTCGCGGGTGTCGCCGCGAACTGGATATACAGGCTGGCCGCGCTCATATTCCATCTCGGCTGATCCGATGGCGCTCACAAGCATACAGCAGCATAAAAGGATGACCGAAACGCCCATCCCGCGGCTCGTCGCGTCGCTCGCGATACCCACGACGGTGAGCCAGCTTATAACGGTCGTCTACAATACGGCGGACACCTATTTCGTTTCCCACATCGACACGAGCGCTTCGGCGGCGGTCGGTGTGGCTTTTGCTTTGCAGTCGATAATACAGGCGTTCGGCTTCGGCATAAGCATGGGCTGCTCGAGCCTTGTTTCAAGGCGGCTCGGCGAAAAGAAGGACAAGGAGGCGGAGGAGTATGCCGCGAGCGCGGTCTTCGCCGCGATAATAATGGGCTTCGTGCTGCTTATCAGCGGGCTCTCGACTTTAAAGCCGCTCTTAAGGCTCCTCGGCGCGACCGAAACGATACTCCCCTATGCCGCGGCGTACACGCGGATAATACTGATCGGCGCGCCCATAATGTGCACTTCGTTCGTGCTGAACAATATCCTCAAGGCGGAGGGCGAGGCGAACCTTTCCATGATAGGTCTCTGCGCCGGCGGCCTGCTGAACGTCGCGCTCGACCCGCTTTTCATAAACGTGTTCGGGCTCGGCATCGCGGGCGCGGCGATCGCCACCGTATTGAGCCAGACCGTGAGCCTTATAATACTGCTCGTGATATTCCGCTCGGGAAGGAGCATCATAAAGCTCCGGGCAAAGGCGGTGTCAAGAAGGTTCTCCACATATTGGCAGCTCGTCAAGCTCGGCTTTCCCACCATCTGCCGCCAGGGCATGGGCAGCGTCGCATCGGCGCTCCTTAACCGCGGCGCGGCGTTCTGGGGCGGCGATTTTGCGGACGAGGCGGTCGCGGCGGTAACCATCGCGAACAAGATCTATATGTTCGTCCGGTCCATGATGATAGGCATAGGGCAGGGCTTCCAGCCCGTCGCGGGGTACAATTTCGGCGCGCGCATTTACAGCCGCGTCAAAAAGGCGTTCTGGTTCTCCGTGCTCGTGGGAACGCTCATAAGCACGGCGGCGTCCGTCGCGATAGGTCTCAACACCCACGCGATAATGCACTGGTTTCGCGACGATCCCAAGGTGGTCGAGATAGGCGCTCTGGCGCTGACCTTCGCCTGCTCCGTGATGCCGCTGATGGCGTACTCCACGTTCGTCAATCAGCTTTACCAATGCCTGGGATACAGCGTCTGCGCCTCGATACTCGCCTCCTGCAGGCAGGGGATATTCTTCATCCCGATAATACTGATACTGCCCCGCCTGATAGGGCTTGCCGGCGTACAGATGACGCAGCCCGCCGCCGACCTGATGACGTTCGTCGTCTCCGTGCCGGTCCAGATAGTGTTCTTCGCAA
This sequence comes from uncultured Clostridia bacterium, assembly GCA_947304365.1. Lineage (GTDB taxonomy): Bacteria > Bacillota > Clostridia > Christensenellales > CAG-138 > UBA3857. Next base: position 3,109 of record CAMZAY010000199.1, read on the forward strand.
AGGTGCTGAAAAAACCGGATGG
>CAMZAY010000200.1 GCA_947304365.1 uncultured Clostridia bacterium
GTTTTCCATGGCGTACAAAATGTCGTCTATCCCCGAGAGCATACCGTTGATCGTCCCGAGAAGCTCATTTTTACGCCCGTAGACGTAATAGACGTGTTCAAGACATGTCACCCTGCCTATCTCGCCGAGAGGAACGCGTTTTTTTCTGAACAGATACCGCGTAACGAGCACGTCGTTATCGATATAGGCATAATCGGTCAGCATCGCGAAAAGCACGACCAGCGAAGCGACAGCGACTATCGTTACGAGTATAGCGGCGAATATCGCAAGCCCGTAGCCCCAGCCGAGCACGAACAGCAGCGCAGCGGCGGCGGTGCTCCCGATCAGTGCGATAAGCGTGAACAGGAAAGGTTTACGGTCGACCTCAGTGCTTATCGGCCCATGTTTGAACAAACTATTTCACCTTCCTCAAAACGACGGATTCGTTGGCGTATACCTGTATGACGCCGGAACCCGAGTCATACCCTTCACGGACGTTCGAATAGACGATCTCATATTCGGAGTCGATATTCACCGTACCGCCGGCGGCGGAGTGGATAACGATGAGATCGCCCACGGTGTACCAAACGTTACCGTTCTCGAAGACCGCTTCGGACTGCCTGTCGATAATCTCCTGCCTTGTGCCGAGGCGGAATTCGGGATGCTCCATCCTGAACGCAATGATCTCCTTCGTCTTCTCGAAGACGTCCATGTGCTCGATCTTGAGCGAATAGTCCATCACGTTGATATAGTCGCCGACGTTGTAGGAATTGCCGCAGTACTTGCCGGTATCGGGATCGAGCTTGCTGCGCATGATCTCCTCGCCCTCCTGTATGAACGGGACGCCCTGCGCAAGGAACACTATCGCGTCCGCCTGGGTATAAGCCCTCGGCAGATGATCCTCCGGCATGGTCTGTATAAGCTGATCGTACAGCGTATAGTTATCATGACATGATACGTAATTGAGCACGAGATTAGGATCGATATTCATCGTTTTGACAGTGCCCTTCGAGAAAACGCCGGAAACGCACATGGCGACGAGCGAGGCGTTTGACGAAAGCCCGTGCACGAAGCCCTTGCCGGGGCCGTTGTCGCCGCGCACGGCGTTCCTTATCACGTCGTTGAAAGCGCCTACCATGACTCCGCTGCCGGAGAAATAATCCTGCGCAAGGGAATCCTGTACGGTCATCTGCTCGTTAAGCTTGGTATCGCTCGTTCCGCCCTTGAGCTTGGTGGCGCCGCCTGCCCACGGCTCGCCGTAGATCATGATCGAAGGATAGATCGCGCTGCAGTCCTTATAGACGTCGATCATGGTCTGATTATCGATAAGTCCCATAAGGTCGAAACGGAAGCCGGAAAGGTGATATTCCCCGATCCAGAACTTGCAGGATTCGCGGATGAACTTATTGACCATGTACCTTTCGGAGGCAACCTCGTTGCCGCAGCCGGATCCGTTGTAGAACGAACCGTTGGCCTTTGTGCGGTAGTAATAATACGGAACGATGAGATTGAGATTGGAATTCTCCGAGCTCGAAGTATGGTTGTAAACCACGTCCATGTTGATGGAAAGGCCCGCCTCATGCATGGCCATGACCATCTTTTTGAATTCCACTATGCGGTTATAGCCGTCGTAAGGATCGGTGGAATAACTGCCCTCGAGCACGTTGTAGTTGAGAGGATCATAGCCCCAATTGTAATTCTCCTTCGACATGACGGAGCCGGAAACGGATTCGTCCACGGAGGAATAATCATAGAACGGCTGCAGCTGCACGTGGGTCACACCGAGCTCCTTGATATGGTCAAGGCCCGTCGAGACCGTAACTCCGCCCATCGTAAATGAGGTGCCCTTCTCCGCCAGGCCGAGGAATTTGCCGCGGAGTTTTTCGGAAACGCCGCTCGTTTCGCTGATGGTCATATCCCTGACGTGCGCTTCGTAAATGACCGCGTCGACGGGACGGCCGCTGAACGGACGAACGTCCGAATCCCAGCCGGCGATGCTCTTGTTGAGCTTTGCGAAGTTGACGACCATGCCGCGGCGGCCGTTGACGCCCGCGCTCTTTGCATAAGGATCGACGACCTCGTTCGTGCCCTTGGAATTGGTAACGGTATAGGTATAATACTTTCCGTCAAGATCTGCGGGAACGGTGTAAGAGAACACGCCCTTTTCGCCCTTCTGCATTTCATACGCAGCCGCAGGCTCCTTCTGCTCGGCGGGATCGCCTGAGTCGTAGATGTTGAGCATAACCTTGGTGCTCGTCGGCGCCCAAAGCTTGAAAACCGTTTCGCCGGGGGCGTCCTCGTTATCGAAAGTTACGCCGAGATCGTCCCCGTCATAGGCGTATTTCTCGTTGAATTCGGCGGTATCATAATAATTCGTAAGCATCATAACGACCTGATTTATCCAGGAAGGATCGAAGCGATAGCTGACCTTGACCACGTCGCACAGATCGATCCCGTCACCTTTCAGCTCAATATTGACCCTCTTGAGCGAATTATCGTATTCGCCCAGCTCGAAAGCATTATAAGGCTCTTCGTTTACGGTCACAGTAAACCTCGTCTTATACGGCTTGAATTCTTCGGAAAGCGGCTTGAAATACACGCTTATCGTCTTTGAATCAAGGAGCATCGCATAACTGACGATGGACTTGAGCGCGTTTTCCTGCGTATAAAACACGGTCGATTCGGTGGTGCGAACGTAAACGTTCACGATACCGTCGGGCGATTCTGCCGGGATATCTATCGAACGGTCGCCGTCGGGATCCTTCGCCCAGTTTTCAGTACGGACTATAAAGCCGAGCTTATCGATCGGCTTGCCGCCGGAAATGACCGCAAGATCAAGATCGGCAAATACGCCGTAATCGTCGTAACCCGTGAAATCGTACGCTGCGCCGTTGCCTCCGTTTGTCATATCCCATGCCCAAACATTCCAGGGAACGTATACGCTCCTGTCATTGGCGGTATCGTCGTTCCTTCTGTAATGAAGGCGAACGATCCTCGTCGCCGCATCGGGCATCGACGAATGGTCGACGTCGTCCTTTGTGTATTTGCTTATGACCGCGCCGGCGGGGACAAGCTGTATCGGCTTGTCGTCAGGCCCCTCGGTTTTGCCGCAGCCCGTCAGCAAAAGCGGCAGGGCGACAAGCACAGCAAG
>CAMZAY010000201.1 GCA_947304365.1 uncultured Clostridia bacterium
GTTGGTGTAAAGATCGTACGCATAGAAGAAGCCTGCGATGTATCCCTCGCCGGGCTGCCAGCCGTCGTCTATGTTGTAATAGAGCATATGCAGCCTGCCGTCGCCCTGGGAGCCGTTGGTGTGGTTCCCGAAGGAGGTCTGCATAAGGTCGAACTTGGAGTCGAATTCGTCCGCGCAGATCTGGGCGAACGTGGGATCGATCGAATCGAGCGGATACACGTTCGCGTTGGTGGAGGTCGGCGTCCAGATATAGCAGTGAGCGCCCTTCGCGAGCACCTTGAACTGGAACGTGCTTGTCGAAAGGGGGCTGTAAGCGCTGTAAACGGTGAAGTTGCGCGTATCGCCCACGTTGTAGGAGACCTTCTCTGGCGCGGTCTCCGTCTTGGGGAGCTGCTGCGCCTTGAATTCCTCGTCAAGGCGGCCGTCGACGTCAATTACATAGGGCCTGTCGGAGACCTCGCCCGCCTTGGGCGCCGCAGCGCTGCCCACCTGGGTGGAGATCCGCCCCGACATATTGCCCGTGGAGAGCGAGCTCGACGCGGAGGTGTTGGGGTTGTAGATGACGACGTAATCGCCCTCGTAACCGCCCTCGGGATCGGAGTCGATCACAACGTTGCCGCTGTTGACGGCGCGTTCGGGGGAGTTCCCCTTCGCTCCGGCGGGCGTCACCGCGGCGAGAAGCAGCACGGCAAGAAGTATGCTCAAAACCTTTTTCATATCGTTTCGCCCTGTAACGGGCAGCCTTTCCCGGCTGTCGAGCCGTATTGAGTGTATAACATATCTATTATAGCACACTCCTTCGCCGGTGTGGGGAAAATCGCCTCGCGCCAACAAATATATTATACAAACGCTCTGCTCCGCTCTTCCCGTATCGCGAATATTGACGGGTTTTCTTCTTTATTATAATATTACACTTGCTTTTGGGAAGCGCCCGTGGTATAATTGATTAAGTAAATTGGGGTAATATCGGAGGAACTGTATTTGCGCATCCGCAAGCTTGTTTTGAACGGGTTCAGGAGCTATTCGCACGCCGAATTCATGCCGGAGCCCGGGCTCAATCTCCTTTACGGGGCGAACGCCGCGGGCAAGACCAACGTGCTCGAGGCGGTGTTCCTCTGCGCCCTCGGGCGGAGCCACAGGACGAGCCGCGACGTTGAGCTGATCGGTCACGGGCTTGCCGGCGCGTACGTCGGCATGGAGCTTGAAACGAAGAGCGGCGTCCGCCTTATCGAGATAAAGCTTCGCACCGGGGACGACGTGAACAGGAACCCCAAGGACAAGAAGCAGGTGTTCATCGACCGCCAGCGGGCGGACAAGGCGGGCGATCTCATGGGCGTTCTGAACGTCGTCATGTTCTCGCCGGAGGATCTTGCGCTCGTCAAGGCCTCGCCGGAGGTCCGCCGCCGCTTCATGGATATGGAGCTTTGCCAGCTCTACCCCGCCTATTACAGAAAAGCGGCGATGTACAACGCCGCCCTTCGGCAGAGGAACGCCCTTATCAAGGAGGCGTTCAACGATCCCATCGATCCCGATGTGCTCGATATGTGGAACGCGCAGCTCGCGCGGACGGGCGCGGAGGTCATGCGGAGCCGCCTGAGCTTCATGGACGAGATATCGACCATCGCCTCCGATATGCACCGGCGCCTGACCGGCGGCAAGGAACAGCTCTTCACCTATTACGAGCCGAACGTCCCCTTTGAAGCGGAGGATGCGGAATATGCGATCTACGACGCGCTCGAGGCCTCGCGGGAGGATGATATCCGCCGCGGCTTCACGACGCGCGGCCCGCACAGGGACGATATCGGCATTAAGCTCGGCGATACGGACGTAAAGGTCTACGGCTCGCAGGGGCAGCAGCGCACGGCGGCGCTCTCGCTCAAGCTCTCGGAGCTTGCCCTTATGCGCGGCGTGGTCGGCGAAAGCCCCGTGCTGCTGTTGGACGACGTGCTTTCGGAGCTGGACGACGACCGCCAGAAGGCGCTTATGAGCTCCGCTTTCGACTGCCAATGCCTTTTGACCGCCACGGGCGCGGAAAGCGCCGCGGCGAAGAAGGCGGCCGCCCTGTTCGAGGTAAGGAACGGGGATATCAAAAAGGTTATTCAATAAATCATCAATAAATCGGAGAACAGGAAAAGAACATGGAACAGAACAACAACTACAATGCGGATCAGATACAGGTCCTCGAAGGGCTTGAGGCGGTGCGCAGAAGACCCGGTATGTACATCGGCTCGACGGATTCAAGGGGTCTTCACCATCTCGTTTACGAGATAGTGGACAACGCCATCGACGAGGCCATGGCGGGCTACTGCACGCACGTTTACGTTACGATCCATCCGGATAATTCCGTTACGGTCGTCGACAACGGGCGCGGCATCCCCGTCGGCATACAGCAGCAGACGGGCAAATCGGCGCTCGAGGTCGCGCTTACTATGCTGCACGCGGGCGGCAAATTCGGCGGCAGCGGCTACAAGGTATCGGGCGGTCTTCACGGCGTCGGTCTTTCCGTCGTCAACGCGCTCTCGTACCTGCTCGTCGCGGAAGTCCGGCTCGGCGGCAAGATCTACCGCCAGATCTGCGAGCGCGGCATAAAGAAGACCGAGGTCGAGGTCGTCGGCGACTGCGATCCCGAGGAGCACGGCACAACGATCACGTTCCATCCCGATCCCGATATTTTCGACGAGGTGGATTATCAGTACGATATCCTTATAAAGAGGCTGCGCGAGCTCGCGTTCTTAAACGCCGGCGTAACGATCGTCGTTACCGACGAAAGACCGGAGGAAAAGCTCGAGAACACCTTCTACTACATGGGCGGCATAAGGGAGTTCGTTTCGTTCCTCAACAAGAACAAGACCGTCCTCCATGCGGAGCCCATCTATTTCACCGCCGCCCAGAACGATTCCCCGCTCGAAACGGCGAGCGTGGAAGTCGCCATGCAGTATAACGACGATTATACCGAGAACATCTACACCTACGCGAACAATATCTGCACGACTGAGGGCGGCAGCCATCTCGTCGGCTTCAAAACGGCGCTCACACGCGTCATAAACGATTACGCGAGGAAGAACAAGATACTGAAGGACAACGACGCGAACCTTACCGGCGACGACGTAAGGGAGGGTCTT
>CAMZAY010000202.1 GCA_947304365.1 uncultured Clostridia bacterium
TCCCGTTATATCCCGAGGTAATCAAAGAATACCGGGATACGCTCTTCCCAATACACCTCGGAATGCTCCGCGCCGGGCACTATGCGGGCCGCGGCGAAAGCGCCGCTCTGCGAACGCAGCTTCGCGGTGTTGAAAAGGCTTTTATACGCCTGCGTGTATTTGCCGACCTCCGCGCTGCCCAGATCCAAATAGACGCTTGTGGGGGCAAGGAGCTTTGTATTCTTTATCATATCGTTCATATCCTTCGGGCTGACCCAAAGGCTGGGCGAGAGCGCCGCCGCCTTTGAAAAGAACCCGTTATACTCCACCGCGGCGTATATGCTCATGAGGCCGCCCATCGAGCTGCCCGCTATGAAGGTATGCTCCCTGTCGGGGAGGGTGCGGTATTCCGCGTCGATCATCGGCTTGAGCTCGCCGGTGATCCAATCCATCGTGACCTTGCCGAGCCCTTCGATATCGCCGATGCGCGTCCCGTGAAAATCCCAGGGGGAATACTCGTTAAGGCGCCTCGTCCCCTCGGGATTGCATTCCACGGCGACGAGGATCAGCTTCTTTTTCGTCCTTTCGAGATACTCCTTCATGCCCCAGCTTTTTCCGTATGTCGCATGGCTGTCGAAAAAGACGTTGTGTCCGTCGAACATATAGAGCACGGGAAAGCGCTCCGTGCTGTTCCCGTATCCGCGGGGAGTGTAAACGTAAAGCCGCCTCGGCTTCTCGGTCGGAAGCGGCGGGATGAACAGTTTGCTGACCTTTATCACGATCCGATCCTCCTTATGTCTTTGATCGGATTTTATCATATCGGTCTTGAGTTTTCAACCGTTGTCCCTGACTATGAAATACCTTTTTCCGTCCGCCGCGAGCACGGCCCTTGCGCGGGTAAAACGGCGGGCGTTCGCTCCGCCCGCATCGGCGGGGAGCGCGATAAGGCCGAGCCTCTGCCCGTTCGCTCTTACAGTGCCGAAGAGCCGGTTATCGCCCGGTATGCGCCGCCATTCGGAATCGGGATAGGTCTTCGGGAAGGGATTGGCGACGGTAACTGGCCCGGGCTCCTCCTCCTCCGCGCCGAGCGAGGAAAAAAGCCGTTCCGCCTGTTTGAGTATCCTTTCCGTAACGTCCGCGTTGGCGCTTTTGGGGGCGTTCTTCACCGGTGCGGGAGCCGGGACGGCCTTTTCGGGCGCTGGGGCGGCTTCAGCGCGCCTGCCCTCCGCACAGTCGCCGGCGGCGCGGATACGAAGCTCGTCGAGGATACGGTTCCTTTCCGAGCGGGAGCCGCCCGAGAAGCCCGCCGAAACGAGCCTGCCCTCCTTTTCGACCGCAACGGCAAATACGCCCGACTGGGGCGTAACGACGCCGCCCGACTTATACTCCGTTCTGACGACGCGATCCGCCGACACGGTGTAAACGTTCATGCCCGGCTCAAGCCCGCCGAGCGTAAAATCAAGCTCCGATCCGCCTTCCGCGGAGGCGCGCACGCGCACCGCGCCCGAAAGGCTGCCGGTAAGATTTATTCTTTTATACAGATCGCCGTTCATACTAAATTGTATGACGGGGCTTTATTTTTAAGACGTTTTCTGCTATACTTGAGCTATCAAATCAGGAGGATCGATTATGAAAGACGGCACCGCTGACAACATTATCTCGATCGCGACGGAGCTTTTTTCGAGCCTCGGCGCTTTCGGCACGAGCCTTGGCGAGGTCGCAAAACGGGCGGGGATAAGCAAGGGCACCCTCTACTACTACTTCCCGACCAAGCAGGCGCTTTGCGAGGCAGTCTCCGAAAAATGCCTTTCCATGATCAGCTCCCGCCTTTTCGCGTGGGTGGATACCGTTAAGGCTTCGGACGATCCCACGGAGGCGCTCGGCACGCTCTGCGACGCGCTCCTCGGCGAGGATATGCCCCTGCGCGTGTTCATTGCCGTGAACGATTTTTCGGAATCGGGAAGCGAGCTTGAGGCTTCGCTCGACAGGGCGATGAACGAATGGAACGTCATGATAGAGGTAGGCTCCATGCGTATGAAGCCGGTCTACGCCGCCAAGATGAAGCGGATGCTCGCCGCCGTACTGCCGTTCCTCTGCGGACTTGCGGCGCTTAACGCCGATCCCGATTACGCAAGGGAAGCGTTTACCGCTTTGATAATGGGCTGAACTTGAAATGGAAGATATGAACAAATACACCTGCGCCGTCGTTCCGTGCGAAAGCTACGAAAACGCCGGCGCCGCTATGGTTACGGCGCTTGACGCGATAGGCGGGCTCGATTTTGTAAAGCCCGGCATGAGGATCGTCATTAAGGCGAACCTTGTCGCGCCGATGGCGCCCTCCGCCTGCGCCACGACTCACCCCGAAATGGTGACGGCGCTGACGAAGCTCCTTATCGCCCGCGGCGCGTCGGTCGTCGTGGGGGACAGCCCGGGCGGCATTTTCAACGCGGCGACGCTCGCCTCCAACTACCGCGCGACCGGCATGCACGAAGCGGAAAAAGCGGGCGCTTCGCTTAACAAAAACACCGCCAGCCACACGGTGGAGATACCCGGCAAGGCGATGCATCGCCTGACTTATACGGATTATCTTGACGACTGCGACGCGATAATCGACTTTGCGAAGCTCAAGGCGCACGGCATGGTGGGCATGAGCGGCGCCGTAAAGAACATGTACGGCGTTATTCCCGGGCTCGTCAAGCCCGAAACGCATTATCTTTACCCCGACGTAAACGATTTTGCGGATATGCTGATCGATATTAACGAGTATTTCAAGCCCCGCCTTGCGCTTATCGACGCCGTCGACGGCATGGAGGGCAACGGCCCCACCGCCGGCACGCCGAGGCATATCGGCGCCTTTATTGCCGCGCGCACCACCTATGAGGCGGACGCCGCCGCGGCAAGGCTGATCGGGCTGGACCCGAACGGGGTCCCCACGCTGCTTGCCGCCGAGAAGCGCGGATTATGTCCGCCGCTCGAAAAAATAAAGCTCTTCGGCGATCCGGACGCGCTCGCGGTAAAGGATTTCAAATCCGTGCCGAGAAGGAGCCTGTCGTTCCTCAAGGGCTCGAAGATACCGCTCGTGGGGAAGGTCATCGAAAAGGCGCAGGAGATACTGCGCAACGACCAGTCGATCAAGT
>CAMZAY010000203.1 GCA_947304365.1 uncultured Clostridia bacterium
AAGCGCCTTTCCAAGGGCTCGAAGAACGTCAACGGCGATGACAACGTCATCTCCAACGGGTCGAGGATCGCCGTTGCGGACGGTCAGTGCATGATCATCGTCGATCAGGGCAGCGTAGTCGAGCTTTGCGCCGAGCCGGGCGAGTACATTTTCGACAAGTCCTCCTCCCCCTCCATCTTTGCCGGCAAATTCGGCCAGAGCGTGAAGGACACCATAAAGGAGATCTGGGACAGGATCAAACACGGCGGCGGCCTTGCAAGGGATCAGCGTGTTTATTACCTCAACACCAAGGAGATCTTCGGCAACAAGTACGGCACTACCAACCCCGTGCCCTTCCACGTGGTAGATACCGCCATCAATCTCGAGACCGACGTTTCCATCAAGTGCTTCGGCGAGTATTCGTATGAGATCTCGAACCCCATCCTCTTCTATCAGAACGTTACCGGCAATTTCAATGAGACTTATACCAGGGACAGGATCGACAGTCAGCTCAAGTCCGAGCTTATGACAGCCCTCCAGCCCGCCCTTTACAACGTATCGCTCCGCGGCATCCGTTACAGCGCTCTGCCCGGCTATACCAAGGAGATAGCGGACGCCCTCAATGCGGAGCTCTCCTCCACATGGAGCAACCTGAGGGGCATCTCCGTAGTGTCCTTCGGCGTATCGTCCGTTTCCGTCGACAAGGCGGATGAGGACAGGATAAAGGCGCTCCAGACCCAGGCTGCTTTGAGGGATCCTTCCCTTGCCATCGCGCACCTGACCGCCGCTCAGGCGGAGGCCATGAAGGACGCCGCCAAGAACGAGGGCGGCGCGTTCCTCGGCTTTGCCGGTCTCAATGCGGCGAGCGGCTCGGGCGGCATCAACGTTCAGGGCCTCTATCAGATGCAGCAGGCGCAGCAGGCGCAGGCCGCTCAGCAGGCCGCCGCGAACACCTGGACCTGTGCGTGCGGCGCGCAGAACACCGGCAATTTCTGCCAGAACTGCGGCAAGGCGAAGCCCGCTCCCGAGGGATCCTGGACCTGCGAATGCGGCACGGTGAACCTCGGCAAATTCTGCCAGAACTGCGGCAAGGCGAAGCCCGGTGAGAACGCCGGCTGGACCTGCGAGTGCGGCGCCGTCAATCCCGGCAAGTTCTGCATGAACTGCGGCAAGCCCAAGCCCGAAGGCGCGCCCCTCTACCGCTGCGACAAGTGCGGCTGGGAGCCCGCCGATCCCACGAATCCCCCCAAGTTCTGCCCGAACTGCGGCGATCCGTTCGACGAGAAGGACGTTAAGTGATTTAAGGTAAGTAAAAGGAGCGGTCAATGACCGCTCCTTTTTTTCATTCCTTTTGTTACGCCGCCGTGATCATCCTTTCGAGGTCGCCGATCGTTTCGATCTTCGACTCCTCGGGAAGGCAGACGTCAAACTCATTCTCCGCGTCGAGCACGAGCTCCTGCATATCGAAAAGATCGAGGTTGAGCTCCTTGGGAGTGCTCTCGGGCTTGATCTTTTCAACGGGAGTGCCCGCGATCTCATGAATAGTGTCGCGGATGAAACCGAAAATGTCCATAAAACCTCCGAAAAAATGCCGAAATAAATCTAAAAAAATAATATGCGGCAATCGGTCCCCCAATGCCGCATATTATTATAATAACATTTGTTCTATTTGTCAAGCTTTTATTTCACGAATTTGTCCATAAAACCGGGGCGTTCGTCCTGGGTATTGATCTCGATAATAAGATCCGCGCCGGTCCTTTCGGAGAACGACTCGAAGAAGCCGAACAGCCCCTCAAGCGATGCGACTGGATGCCTTACTATCTTAATGAAGCTTGCGACGTAGATCGCCTCGATATCGAAATCCTGCGCCGCGATGCCGGAGACGAATCCGCTGAACATCTTGGGCCCGTCGATATTGTATTCCGCCGCGTTGATAAGCCTTATACCGCTGTCGAGATCGTAGATATGATTGGAGTCCTTATCGATGAATACGACGCTGCCGTTCGCGGTCTTCATCCTGTCGTTAGCCATAGCGCAGAGCTCACGCGACATGCCTTCGCCCCTGCCGCCAAAAAGCACCTCTACCATTTGCTCACCTCCGTTTTTTATTATGTTAATCGTATCACAATTCGCCGTCGAATTCAACAGAAAAAAGAGGCAAATTGTGAAATGACGGTTAATGCGGTTTGACATGCTCCCCGCGCTCTGTTATACTCAAGTCATGGAAAAGACAAAAAACAAGAAAAAAGCATCCGCATTTTGGCGGATATTGATGATACTCGCTGGGGTGCTTCTGGTTCTGGACACGCTCTTCGTGCTGACGCGCGCTTACGTCAACCTCGGCGTTTTAATGCCCGCGATCATTGGCGCGCCCCTCGTGCTGGTCGGGCTGTTCATGCCGCTTATCGTGAAGCTCTCCGAAAAGAGCCGCCTCTTCCGCGCGGCGGCGTTCCTCGTTTCGCTCGCGTATCTGATGTTCGGCGTGCTCTTTGCGGTCACGACGGGGCTGATACTCATAAACTCCGCCTCCCCCGCCCCCAACGCGGACGCGGTGATAGTCCTCGGCAGCGGCATACGGGGCGAGCATCCTTCGCTCACGCTCAAATACAGGCTCGACGCGGCGCTCGATTATCTTAACGGATCGCCTGATTCGCTCGTTATAGTGAGCGGCGGACAGGGCCCGGACGAGATCGTTTCGGAGGCCTCCGTTATGAAGAAGTACCTCGTTTCCCGCGGGATAGATCCCGACAGGATAATCGAGGAGGACCGCTCCGAAAGCACGCAGGAGAATTTCGAGTTCTCGAAGGCGATAGTAACCGAGCGGCTCGGAGAAAACGCGCGCGTGGTTTTCGTCACCACCCGCTTCCACGTCTTCCGTGCGGAGCGCGTCGCCGCCAAAATGGGGCTCGACGCCCAGGGCGTGCCCGCCAAGGGCGTGTGGTACATAACCCTAAACGATTACCTGAGGGAATGCGCCGCGATAACGGCGTATCTTATACGAGGGGATATTTAGATTTCCTTGATCATTCCATATTCATCATAATTTAAAAAAGCCCCGGATTACCGGGGCTTTTGAAGTTCACTCAATCATGCGAGGGGAAGCTGGAGGCCAAGCGAGAGCATCGCGATCAG
>CAMZAY010000204.1 GCA_947304365.1 uncultured Clostridia bacterium
GACGGTGATCGTCGCGCGGGTCGAAGAAAGAATATGAAAAAGGCCCGGCAAAATGCCGGGTCCGAGCTTGCTGTCAGCTATTCGAAATATCCGTTGAATTCCGGGGTATAAGCGCTTTCGGCGGACGAGAGCTTTTGAATAAACACGTTCTCGAACCCGAGCGACAGGGCATGATCCACCGCGCGGTCGTATTCGGCTTTCGTCAGCCGGCGGTCGAGCGGTTTTTTCATGCCCGGTATTGGCGTGTACTGGCTCATAAGCGATATGTACGTCTCGATTGGAAAATCCGACCTGATGTGATCGAGCACCCGCCTGGTCTCGTCCACGGCGCAGGGCAGCACGAGGTGACGAATTATCAGGCCCTTTTGAGCTGTTCCTTCGTCATCGAGCTTCAGCACGCCGACCTGGCGCTGCATTTCAAGAAGCGCCTCCCGCGCGAAATCAAAATAATCCGCGCGTCCGCTGTACCTTTCGGCTATCCCGCTCGAAACGTATTTGAGATCGGGAAGGTATACGTCTATCAGCCCTTCGAGCCGCCTGATCGTCTCCAAGCGCTCGTAGCCGTTCGTATTATAGACCGTGGGTATTACGAGCCCCCTGTCCCTTGCAAGGGGCACGGCGGCTTCTATGAGCTTTATATGCGGCGTGGGAGTGACGAAATTGACGTTATGCGCGCCAAGCTCCTGCATGCGGAGCATAATATCGGCCAGAGCGGAGGCGTCAAGCTCCCTTGCGAGGCCGCCGACGTCCTCCCCGTCGCGGCTTATATCGAAGTTCTGACAGAACACGCAGCGCATATTACAGCCGGTAAAAAATATCGCCCCGCTGCCGCGCGTCCCGGAAATGGGCGGCTCCTCAAAATAATGCCTTGCGGCGCGCGCGGCAAACGAGCGCCTGCCGACTCCGCAGACGCCGTATTCGCCGTTTTCTCTTTCCGCCCCGCACATCAGGGGGCATTCATAGCAGCCTGTCATTTATACTTTGCGACCGTGAACGTGAATTTGATAACGCCGTCCTCATAATCGGCGCGTATAGTCTCGCCCATCAGGTGAAGCACCTCTTCCGTGATGGCAAGGCCGAGGCCCGTTCCCTCGCCGGTGTGGGCGATATCCGCCTTGTAGAAGCGCTCGAACAGGTGCTCCAGGTCCTTTCTTTCGATATCGGCGGGATTCTCCACGCTTATCTTCCACTTGTCCCCGGCGTCGCCGATACCGACGACTATTTCGCCGCCCTCTCTGCCGTGCTTTACGGCGTTATCCATCAGCGAGACGAGCACCTGCTCCACCCTGTCGGGGTTGCTGTTTGCAAGATATTTGCCATCGGGAACGTCTATGCGCACGGTCATTTCATGCTCCTTCGCGGCCTCCGAAGCGCGGGAGGCAACGTCCATGATGAGCTCGTAAAGCTCCATGCGCTGAAGCTTCAGCGCGACGCCGCCGGACTGCAGACGCGAAAGCTCAAGAAGGTCGTTTATAAGCTTCGACAGGCGTATGCTCTCCTTTTGGATATAGCCGTAGTACCTTTGCTTATCCGCCTCGTTTTTGACGAGCCCGTCGTTGAGCATATCCGCTATGCCCCTTATCGAGGCGAGCGGCGTCCTCAATTCGTGGCTGACGTTCGCAACGTAATCGCGGCGCGTCTGTTCAAGGCGTTCCGCTTCCGTCATGTCCATCAGTAGCGCAACTGCGCCTGCGACGGAACCGCTCTCCTCCTTTATAGCGGCGACGCTCAGCCTTATGACGCGGTCGTCCCTCTCGAACGTGCCGAGGTGATCCTCGCCCGTCGCTATCACTCGCTTTGCCGCGTCGGAAACGCATTTGAATTCGGGGATCCGTTCTATGTTTTCCTCGCTGCCGCCGAGCAGCTCCGCCGCGGAGCCGTTGCACCGCGTGACCCTGCCTTCGGTATCGAAGGCGATTATGCCCTCGCCGAGTCCTTCGAGCACGGCGCGGAGGCGGTTCCTTTCAATAGTAAGCTCGCCGATATTCTCCTGCAGGCTGCCTGCAAGCGAATTGAACGCGCTGCCCAGCTCATGCACCTCATGCGAGCCTTCGGGCTATACCCTTATCGAGTAATCGCCGGATGAAAGCTCCGCCGCGGCTCCTGTGAGCTTTTTGAGCGGATCCGTGAGCGAGCGGGATATGAAATAGATGGGGATCATCATGAACAGGCAGGCGGCGGCGGAAACGATAACGAGCACTATGAGAAGGCTCTTCGACGCTTCGCTGATATCGGCGACGGGCTTTATCAGAAACACCGCGCCGTACACCCTGCCGCTGCCGTCGGTCACGGGCTCCGCCGCGATAACGCCGAGCTTGGGATCGAATTTTAAAAATTCGCCGTTGGGGTTTGCGGTTACGGTCGGATACAACGCCTTGCATACGCCCAGATAATCGTCCATATGACCGCCGGGACTCTCCTGCGGACGCTCGCCCGCGCCGCCGGGTCTGTCGGGCTTATCGCCGGGAGTGGGCTCCATCCCCTGTATTATTGGCTCGAGCTGATCATTGAGGGAGACCACTTCCGTATCGCCCGAACGCAGCAGGAACCTGTAATTCTCCGCTGAAATATCGCCGTTGATGTAGTTCATCGTCTCCTCCGCTATCGACCTTGCGCGGTCGGTCATGCCCTTTGCGGCGATCTTGGCGTAAACGGAGCGGCCCATTACGGAGAACAGTATTATCGTAAGCGAAATGCTCGCCGCAAGCGACGTGATGAATATCACGAGCATCGAGGTGAGCAGGCTTATCTTTCTTCTTTTTTTATCGGTCTTCTTCCCGTTTTCAGTCTTCATCACCGTAGACCTCGAAACGGTAGCCGACGCCGTAAACGGTCTTTATCGCCCAGTTGACCCCCTCCTGCGGGAGCTTTTGGCGGATACGCTTTATCTGGGTGTCGACCGCCCTCGTATCGCCGAAATAATCGTATCCCCATACGAGAGAGAGTATCTTCTCCCTTGAATAGACCTTGCCGGGATGCGAGGCGAGGAGCTGGAATATCTCCACCTCCTTTGGGGTGAGCGCGATGCGTTCGCCGTCCAGACGGACGTCGTAATTGTTTATGTTGATCTCGAGCGAACCGTACCTTATTATCTCGTTCGGCTCCTCC
>CAMZAY010000205.1 GCA_947304365.1 uncultured Clostridia bacterium
CGGGGCAGGGGACCGGAGCCGTAAGGCGAGGGTGGATGAGGGATGCTTCCGATTATCTTGAGCTTCCCAACTGCGTAACAATGGAAAAGATCGGATGAAAACAAGGAATTGCTAATTGCTAATTGCTAATTGCTGATTCCCGTTTATCCGAATATATAGCTCTCCGACCTTCTTCCCCCGCTTGAAAGCGCGGGGATTTCAATGTATAATTATAATGTATCTTTGCGGGTACATGAAAAACGCAAATACTTTCCCACGGAGGTTTTCATGGATTATAAACTTAGTCCGGAGCACCTTATGGCAAGGACGCTCTTCTCCGAATTCGCGGAGAACGAGGTTAAGCCCTATGCCGAGGAGGTCGACGAAACGGAGGAGTTCCCCAGGGGAACTGTCGAGAAGCTGGAGAAATACGGCTTCATGGGCATACCCATCCCGCGCGAATACGGCGGGCAGGGCTGCGATTCACTGACTTACGTCATGTGCGTGGAGGAGATCTCGAAGCGCTGCGCCACGACGGGCGTTATCGTTTCCGCGCACACCTCGCTCTGCTGCGACCCGATCCTGAAATTCGGTTCGCCCGCGCAGAAGGAAGAGTTCCTTAAGCCCCTCGCATCGGGCGAAAAGCTCGGCGCGTTCGCTTTGACAGAGCCCGGCGCCGGCACCGACGCCGCGGGCGTTCAGACCAAGGCGGTGCTCGAGGGCGAGGAGTACGTGCTGAACGGCTCCAAGATATTCATCACCAACGGCAAGGAAGCGGATATCTACATCATCTTCGCGCTCACCGATCCCTCGAAGGGCACGAAGGGCATGTCCGCGTTCATTGTGGAAAAGGGCACGCCCGGCTTCACCTTCGGCACGAAGGAGAGAAAGATGGGCATTCGCGGCTCCTCCACTTATGAGCTCATTTTCCGCGACTGCCGCATCCCGCGCGAGAATATGCTCGGGCAGGAGGGCAAGGGCTTCTCCATCGCCATGGCGACGCTTGACGGCGGCAGGATAGGCATTGCGGCGCAGGCGCTCGGCATTGCGGAGGGCGCGCTGGAGAACACCATCGCCTACGTCAAGCAGAGAAAGCAGTTCGGGCGGCCCATCGCGGCGTTCCAGAACACGCAGTTCACGATAGCCGATATGGCGGCGAGGGTCGAGGCGGCGAAGCAGCTCGTCTACAAGGCGGCGTACGCCAAGGACACGCAGAAGCGTTTTTCCGTCGAAGCGGCAATGGCGAAGCTCTTTGCGGCCGAGACCGCGATGGAAGTCACGACGAAATGCGTGCAGCTCCACGGCGGCTACGGCTACACCCGCGAGTACGCGGTCGAGCGCATGATGCGCGACGCCAAGATCACCGAGATCTACGAGGGCACCAGCGAGGTGCAGCGGATGGTAATAGCCGGCTCGCTGCTTAACTGACGGAGGTAGTATATGCTCAACATAGTAGTTTGTATAAAGCAGGTCCCCGACACGAACGAGGTCAAGCTCGATCCCAAGACGGGTACGCTGATCCGCGAGGGAGTTCCCTCCATAATGAATCCCGACGATAAGGCGGGATTAGAGGCGGCTCTTCGCATAAAGGACGAGCTCGGCGCGGTCGTCCGCGTCGTTTCGATGGGTCCCGCACAGGCTGACGCCGTGCTGCGCGAAGCCCTCGCCATGGGCGCGGACGAGGCGTATCTTATCAGCGACCGCGCGTTCGGCGGCGCGGACACCTGGGCGACCTCCTCCACTATCGCCGCGGCGGTAAAGAAGCTCCCCTACGATATAGTCTTCACCGGTCGCCAGGCGATCGACGGCGACACCGCGCAGGTCGGTCCCCAGATGGCGGAGCATCTCGGCATCCCCAACGTAAGCTATGCCGAGGAGATAAGGGTTGTCGGCGACAGCCTCATCGTAAAGAGGCAGTTCGAGAACAGCTATCAGGTAGTCCGCGTCAAGATGCCCTGCCTCGTCACCGCGCTGACGGAGCTCAACCGTCCCCGCTACATGACGCCGGGCGGCATATTCCAAGCTTACCGCGAGAAGAACGTCACCGTATGGACGCGTCCCGACGTGCCCGTCGACGACGGGAACATAGGTCTCAAGGGCTCGCCCACGCGCGTTAAGGAGAGCTTCCCCAAGGCATTGAAGGGCAAGGGGGAGACCGTTACGCTGGACGCCGAGGCGGAGGCGGATTGGCTTGTGCAGAAGCTTCGTGAGAAGTTTGTGATCTGAGAGGAATAATGGTATGAAAGAATTCAGCGAATACAAAGGCGTTTACGTTTTCATCCAGCAGGTGGAGGGCGTTACGGCTCCCGTTTCTTTCGAGCTTCTCGGCAAGGCGAAGGAGCTGGCGAAAGCCCTTAACACCACCGTTTCCGCGGTGCTCTGCGGGCACAACGTCGCATCCCTTGCGGACGAGCTCGGCGAATACGGCGCGGACACCGTCGTGCTGATCGACGATCCGGCGCTTTCGGAGTACACCACCGAGCCCTATGCCCAGGCGATGTTCGGCGTGATCGACTATTTCAAGCCCGAGATAGTGCTCTACGGCGCGACGACCATCGGGCGCGACCTCGCTCCCCGCGTTTCGGCAAGGGTGCATACAGGTCTCACCGCCGACTGCACCAGGCTCGAGATCGATCCCGAAACGGGCAGGCTCCTCATGACCCGTCCCGCATTCGGCGGCAATCTCATGGCGACCATCATCTGCCCCGATTTCCGTCCGCAGATGGCGACCGTCCGCCCCGGTGTGATGCAGAGGGCGGAGCGTGTGGAAGGACGCCGCGCGAGGGTGCTCCCCTTCAATCTTAAGATAGAGCATAACGACTGCTTCGTCGAGGTGCTCGACGTCATCAAAAAGATGAACGAGGCGGTCGATATCTCCGAGGCGAAGATACTCGTCTCCGGCGGGCGCGGAATGGGCTCGAAGGAGAATTTCCGCATGCTGTACGACCTTGCGGACGTGCTCGGCGGAAGAGTCGCCGCTTCACGCGCCGCGGTGGACGCGGGCTGGGCGGATAAGGAGATGCAGGTCGGGCAGACGGGCAAGACCGTGCGCCCCAAGCTCTATATCGCCGTCGGCATCTCCGGCGCGATACAGCACCTCGCCGGCATGGAGGAATCCGATCTCA
>CAMZAY010000206.1 GCA_947304365.1 uncultured Clostridia bacterium
CAGCTCGACCGAGGGGCCGTCCGTATAGCCCTTTACGACGCCGCCCTCATGCCCGACTGCGACGAATCTGCCCGCGGCGCCGTTGCCGTCGAATATGACGGTCAGATTATCCGTTTCGGACTTAAGCTGCACGCTCATCATCGCGGTCTGCATCAAAAGCCTACCGAGCGCGGCGGTGCAAACGTGCGAAAGCGAGTGCGCTTTCCTTGCCGCCTCTACCATATCCCTTCCGCTTATCGCGGTCATATTTACGCTCCCCCAAAGGAGGAGGCCCCTTATCATCTTATCCTTACTCATTATCCTCACCTTTTTTGACAGCGGCAAACTGTATCCTTTCCGCCTCCGGCCCGGGCGCTTCCCTTGTAAGGAAGCCGTATGCCCTTCCTTCAAAACCGGCTTCGCCGAGCCAGCCCGATATCTCCCTTTCGGAATGCGCGCGCTGGATATGCACCTCGTCAAAGCGCTCGTAAAGTCCGCCCTTCCTTTCAAAGAACGAAAGCTCCATACGAATGAGCTTCGTTTCGTCGTCATAATAATTCTGCCACATATACGGCGTTTCACGGGAGCTGTCGACGAACGCGTTATTGCCGAGCACGTTCGCTAGCTTATACCTTGACGAAATGTCGAACAGCAGCAGACCGCCGGGCTTAAGCGCGGCGTTTGCCGAAGCGAAGAAGCGCTTAACGTCCGCGCGCGAGGTAAGATAGTTCACCCCGTCGCAGCAGGCGATAACGCAGTCCGCCTTTTTATGGCATGTCAGCTCGCGCATGTCCATCCTGACAAAACGGAGGTTCGACAGCGAAAGCCCCGCCGCCCTCTGCTTTTGAGAGGCGGCAAGGAGCATCTCCTCCGAGACGTCGCTCGCCGTAACGGAGAATCCCATTTTGGCAAGGCGAATGCTGATCTCCCCGGTCCCGCAGGCGCACTCGAGCACGGAAGCGCCGGCCGGCATGAACGAAGCGACGTGCTTCGCCCAGGCGTCATAGTCGACGTCCTTCATAAGCGTGTCATACAGTTTTGCCAATCCGATGTACTGCATAGTTTTGATCATAATACATAAAAGCGGCTTTGGCGATCGAAGAAGCGCAAAGCCGCGGTATTTCGGCAAATCAAGCGGTTATTTGCGATAGATCTTGTATTTGTTCCTGCGCCTCGTATTATGCTTGCGGTTCTTGATCCACGCGGGGATGCGTATGACGATCACGAGCGCGATAACGAGTATCCCGATCAGTATCCAGAACAGAAGCCCGCTGCCGCCGCTCCTGTGAAGGTACAGCCCGTTGGATATGAGCTGATACCCGCTGCCGTTCTGGTTGAAGGACCAGATCATATCGTCCGTCACGTCGGAAGTGATGACGCCGTTTTCGTCGACCGTTACGGGAGCCGCGGCGAGGCTCCTCGACTTTTTGACGGAGCGGAGCGCTTTCCCCTCCGACACGATCACGTACGATGCGCCGGGTTCGACGTTTTCGGCGCGGACGAAGGTCCTTGCGCCGTTCTCATCCGCAGTGAGCTTATAAAGCGACACCTCATGCGGGGTATCCTTCTGCTTGGTGGAACGGAATACCTCCCCGTCGAAGAACAGATAATGGAGCGTAAGACCGTCCTGCATGGTGAAGAGCGTGTTCTTGTAATACACCCAAACGGTGTACTCCGCGTCGCCGCCGTTCTTCGATACGGTCAGGTTGCTTATCCCTCGGCTCTGCGAGCCCTTACCCTCAACAAGGCCGCTCTCGCCCTTCGAGGGTTCCTCAGCCTTCGCGGCAGCCATGGAGCCCTGAGCGATCAGGTCGCCGGTAAAATACGGTTCGCCGTTTAATTCGAGCGTGACTGTGCCGAGCTTATCGCCCGCCTCGACCGGCGCGGTCACGGCGTCGGTATCGAGCTGCGGCTCCGCCCAGGCGAAGCTTTCCGCCGTGATCTTCGATACGTCCTCGATATTGCCAGATACCCTTACGGACGAAATATCGACCGCCGCGGTGATAAGGCCGTTGTTGGGATCGTTTGGATCGAAGCCGATCGTCTGCACGTTGAAGGCGTCCGTAACGCCGTAATGCGCAAGATCGTAATCGACGTACTGCGCAAAGCCGTACTCAAAGAGCAGCTTTGCGTTTTTGAAACGGTAATACGGGCTCGTAACATAATTGTTCGGATCGCCGAAGAGCACGGTTATGAGCGTGACGCCGTCCTTCTCGGCCGCTTCCACAAGGCAGTAGCCGGCAAAATTGGTCTCGCCCGTTTTGCCGCCGATGGCGTACTGATAGATATTGTCCTCCCAATCGACGCCCTGCTTGGTGTAAAGGAGCTTGTTGGAGGTCTGTATGGTCTTCGTGAACTTGCCGTTGGCTTCGACTACGGTGTATTCCTTGGTGGCGATTATCTCACGGAAAGTCTCGTTCTTAAGGCCGTACTGCATGAGCAGCGCCATATCGTAAGCGGAGGTATAATGATCCTCGTCATGCAGGCCGTGGGGATTGGTGTAGTGCGTGCTGTTCATGCCGAGCGAAGCGGCCTTTTCGTTCATAAGCTCAACGAAGCGCTCTATGGAGCCGGCGGTCGCCACGGCGAGGCACGCGCCGCAGTCGTTGCCGGAGCAGAGCATCAAGCCGTAGAGCATATCCTTGATGGACACGATATAGCCGTTCTTTAAGCCGAGCAGCGAGCTCTGCGCACCGAAACCGTTCTGCGATTCCCAGCCGCACTGATACATGGCGTTCACGTCAGTGCAGTTTTCAAGCGCTACAAGACAGGTCATTATCTTTGTGGTGCTCGCCGGGAAGGCCTTGCTGTATGCGTCCTTCTCAAACAGGACGGTCCCCGATTCCTCCTCCATCAGTATGACGTGCGGAGTGGTTATCGCGTAGAGCTGATCTATCGTCGCGCTCGCCGGAGCGGGAACGGCCGAAGCGATCAGCATCAGAACAGACAGCAGTATATATGTAAACCTTTTCACAGATTGCCCCCGATAAATTTATTCTTTATATTTTATCACGTTTTTTGTCCGATGTACACCCCCAGTTTTTTAAATAGCGCAAATATTATGTATTTATTTTCCTTTGAGGATTTGGTATAATAGTGTAAATCGAAGCAAAG